>JAAFJK010000100.1 GCA_013298105.1 Cytophagales bacterium | reverse complement strand
CGCTTGCTTCTATTTTAGACAAATTATCCGTATCAGTACCTAAAGAATAGCTGGTTTCAGAAATGGTGTTTCCCAAATCGTCTTGAATAGTCATAACTACTTTTTTCATAGAATAAGAAAAGAAATAAATGATAGATTTATGATGCAAAGGTGCGCATTTAATCATATATTTGCAAATATAAAAGAATATACGAAAATTTTACAGTAACCTATTTTATGTTTATAGTGCGGCAATGGCTTGAAAAAGTTTGACATAGCGAGGTTCTGCCCAATCTATCGCACCCTGTATCTCTACTACGATTCTGCCTGATTTATCCAAAATAAATGCGCCAGGAATAGAGGTATTGTAGTTTTTTAAAGATTCTTTGTTGTAAAGTGCATAGTCAAATTGCCATTCCGTATGTTTTTGTACGAATGTATCCACTTTGGGCAAATCTTCTTTTACATCTTGGGCAATGGCTATCACTTTTACATTGTCTTTGCCTATTTCAGTTTGTAATTTTTGGATAGAAGGAAATTCTTTGATACAAAACACGCACCATGTAGCCCAAAACGTAACCAACACTACTTTACCTTTGTATTGTTCGAGATTGATATTTTTGCCTTTTAGTGGTGCAGAAAGCTCGAAATTATAGGTTTCGTAGGCAAGGTGTATATCTACTTTTTTGTAGTCCTCACTTCTTATCAATTCAAAGAAATTATTGTCTGCCTCTGTTAGTTTTTTGGTGGTAAGCAATGCGTCCATTTTGGGGCTTTTGAGGTCTTTTGCAAAATAAAAAGCATTTCTATCCCCTTTGGGTTTTTCATTGGGGTCTTGCCCTCTCTGTAGAAGGTATGCCGTCATTTCAAGATTATAGTAACGCACCGCGATATTTAGGAGGGTTACTTCAGTGGTTTCGGGCATTTTTTCGTTAATGTCTGCCAGATTATGCTCAAGAAATATTCTTACAAGTGCATTTTGCTTTTGTATGATAAGATAACCCAAAGTGGTATAAATGCCTCTATCGCCTATTTTTTTCGCACCATTGGCTATCAAAAGGCGTGCTTCTTTTAGTTTCTTTTTGTTACAAAACCAAAGCGGCGTTTTTTGTGCATCACTGGGTGATTTTTTCTTGGTTTGTGCATTTACATCTACCCCTTTTTTGATGAGATATTCTATGGCAGGCAAGCCTGTATAGTCGCTTAAAAGGGCAAACATTAGCAAATTGAGGTCATTGGCGAGGCGTTGATTGGGGTTGAAGTTAGGCTGATTTGCTAAAAAATCCATGACAGCTTGTCGTTTGTCTGCATTTCCAGCATATTCAGGCGTGCTTCTGTCGCCATTATGAAAATAAACAGCCATCGCAAAAGGCGTACAACCATTGAATTTGCTTTCTCCTTTGTGATTTTCAGGCATTACGGCTACGGTGTTCATATCCGCGCCTTTACTTTTGAGATACTGCAAAATATCCAATTTTGCCCAAAGTGCTACGCCATGCGCAGGAGTCATATTATAGTCCCAACTATCTTGTTTGGCTTGCCTACCATTTACATCAGCCCCTTTTTCTACCAAGGCTTTGACTGCCTCAAGCGTAAGCGAGGCATCTTTTCTACACAAATCAAGTAATTCTTGGGTAGGATTTGTGTTTTGAGCAAAAATGATTCCTTGCAAATTCCACAAGAGAATCAAGCAGATTATTTTTTTCATTTTTTGTATGGGTAAAGGGTTTTTGGTTACAGCGGTGGTTTTTGTAGTGATTGTGTGTACTCACGAACACACAGATATTTGTACTTATTTAGCGCAAATAACGTTCGCAAGCACTAAAAAACCTAAAAACATACCCCTACAAATGCCCTCACATTTGAAAATTTATATTTTTTATTGAAAAAGTTATATAAAAAAAACCAAATTCAAGCCTGTTTATTTTTGGAGTAAAAAAACTTGCCTGCCCATACAGCATGTAGCGGGCAGGCAAGGACATCTGTCCCCAAAAATTATGCAGAATCAAACAGGCTCACAAGCCCTGAATATCCAGCTCTTGCGGGTGTTCTACAGAGAACTTAAACGGAATTTGTACTTCTTCTGAAGGCTTGAGCAAAAAGAACCATTCAAGGTATTCGAGGTCATTTTTTCGCAATTTATCTGAATCTTCTTTGTAAATAGGTTCTAAAAGTTGCACTTTGATTTGTTCGTTACTGGAGATAGGCAGTTGGTCCCAGATGACGATTTCTTCAGTGGTTTGCTTGTGGTTTTTGATAGTGATGAGGTATTCATACACCCAGATTTTGACTTTTTTGGTAAACATTCCGCCCTCTTTCTTTTCATATCTTTTGACGAATTTGTGTGTAACTTTCATACTCTCGTCTATGCCAAGAAAAGTCCAAAAGTCTTCTGTAGGAGCTACCGCGCCCATGTGTGCGTGTGCCACAAAATTGTTGTCCAAAAATACATTTGTTTCTCCCGCCAAAAAAGGATAAGCCGTTTCATTCTTAACCTTTACTTTCAGGTAGCTATAAGTTGATAGCTTTGGCACGCTTGAATACCGAAAATGTGCCGAAAAATCATTTTGCATGATGGTAACTTGGTGGTCAGACTTATCGCTTTTTACGGTGTGCTTGCCTGCGATATTAAAAAACACTGAAGTAGCTTTGGTTTCTACAGTTGCTACAGCTATCTCAAAGTCAGGCACTGCTCCCGAATCATAAAATGCTTCCTCTTGTTCCATGACAGGCATCATATTGGACATGGCAGGCTGAAACATCTGCCTTGCACTTTCTAATCCACCAGCAAAAGTCGACTGATGCGGTGTTGGTTTGGGCTTGACATTGATGCGCCAAGCAGAAAGTTCAGGCTGTTGTCCACTGATGGCAGGCTGTGCCGTAGAAAGGCGCAAAGCCGCATCTTCCCACGCCTCGCCTGTTTGTTGTTGGATAGTGGCTTTATAGACGATTTGCATTTGTTTTGTCTCGGTCGAAACGCGCAAATCATATACAGGAGTCCACCACGCTTGCTGTACGAGGTAGGAAAGGGATAAAGTCAGGCTTCCCTCCTCGCGTATCTCCACTTCTATCAACACTTGATTTTTGCGATGGGTAGTTTGGCTACTGATTTGCTGGAGCTGCCAATTCAAGCGCACCAATACCTCGTCTTGTTTGCGCTTTTGTTGTTCCGTTTCAAGGATTTGGGTGTCCGCCTCCGCGAGTTGATTTTGGTAGAAATTGAGCATTTCAAGCCAATTTGTAGGATTCAAGTCAGCAGGTGTGGCATTTTCGGTAGGATTTGTAATTTTTTTGGCAATGCCGTCAAGGAGTTCTTTTTGTTTTTGAAGGCGTTTAATTTTCTCTTGCAAGACTCGAATGGCTATTTCTTGTGCAATTTTTTGTTCTTGCAGGTTTTTGGATTCTTCGTCTGAGGGCGGTTCGGGGAATACTTGCCGAAACTGCACCTTGCCTATTTGTGCCTTGCCTACCCCGCTCACTTGTACGCTTTTGGCATCTATGCTGGCAGGCAAGTTGTCAAATAGGAGCGTATGCGCGCCCGCAGGCAAGGTCAGGGTAGCTTGTCGGGTAACTTGGGCGCGATTCGGAAAAACCGTAACAAGCGAAATGTGAGAAATAAGGGTTTGCATATAGATAGGGAGGAGTTACAAACGTATGCCCAGCCAAAAAATATCATCACGCTGATTTATGCCTTGCATAAAGTTTGTTAGTATAAAATTTTTCTGATACTATTGGATTGTAAAGAAAAAAGCGTATTTTGGATATGAACTCAAAAAAACTCGTTTTCCCATATCCCATGTGCGAAGATACTAAAATTCAAGAAAAATACAAACGTATCTGGTTTGTTGAAGTGCAAAAAACTCATCTTTATTTCAGGCTTTTTATTATCGTACCACACAAT
>JAAFJK010000237.1 GCA_013298105.1 Cytophagales bacterium | reverse complement strand
GCTTTGGTTTTTTACATAGTCGGGGTGTTGGGTGCTGAGGACTTTGCGGTAAATGGTTTCGGCTTTGGTATAATTTTCTTTTGCTTCATCAAATTTCTTTACTTTGGCATAGACATCACCCAGAATGGTATAAACTGAAGCCGAATTGATGTTGCGCCTCTCGAGTTTATCGAGCCAAATTTGGTTTGCAGTTTCGAGAGTTTTGAGGGCGTTGTCATATTTTTTTTCGCCTGCAAAAAGCAATCCTTCCGCCTTCAGTACGTCTGCATAAAGTGGGTGTTTTTCATCAAAATTGAGGCGCATGATGCGCTTGGCATCATCTATGAGTTTATGCGCCTCTCCGATATTTTTTTGATTTTGCTGAAATCGGATAACGGCAAGCTCCATGTAGCTATGTCCAAGCTCTACGTGCGTGTTGCCTAATTGTTTTTCTTGAATTTCGATGACTTTTTCAAGCCATTGTTTTGCCATATCAAAGTCGCCAATTTCTTGGTTGTATTTGGCAAGTAGATGATAGCTTTCGGCAGTGCGAAGGTTTTTTTCTCCATAGACTTTTTGGGCAATGCCTTTGGCGCGAGTGGCTGACTTCTCAGCTTGCGCATAGTCGCCTTTGATGAGGTAAAGGTTTGCAAGTTGATTGAGTGGGTGGACAAGGTTGTGGCTTTCTTTGCCATATCTGCGTTCTTTTTCTGTTACAATCTTGGTAAGGATTTCTTCTGTTTCGGCATATTTTCCAATACGGACATAGAGAAACGCCATTTCCTCTACAGATTTTGCCATGAGTGTAACGTCTTGAATGTCGAGCTTGTCATAAATTTTTTGGGAACTGCGCAAAAGGTCTTCGGCATCATCATACAAGCCCATGATACCATATATTTTTGCCATACTTGCGAGTGCCTCTGCATATTCTACAGAGTTTTTACTTGCCTGCTTGCGTATGATTTTGAGAGATGTCTGGGTGTTTTGGTCTGCTTCTTTGTACTTGCCTGCCTTTACCTGTAGCTGTGCGAGTCGGATAAGTTGTCGTCCGTATGTGATGTCTTTTTCTCCATATTTGTTTTTTTGAACTTCTACGGCTTTTTCGGCTAACGGGAGCGCGGTTTTGTAGTCGTCCAAAATATCCAAATAATTGACTACAGCATTATTCAGTGGGAGATAATCGCGGTGTGTAGGGCTTCTTTTTTCTAAAATAAGCTGATAGGGCTTTTTCTCCATGATTTCGCGCCCTTTGTCAAAATTATCAGTGTAAGTAAGGTATGAATTACCTAATTTTGTAAGATAATAGCTGGCATAAGGCGTATCTTCGCCATACATTTTGGGTGCAAGTGCGATGATATTTTTCAGTGCGTTTTCGGCTTTGGTAAGGTCAGGCACTCTGCCACGCATATAGCTGTCATAGAGTTTTTCCCATACTTTGATTTGGATAGGGTGATAGGCAGGCAAGATAGTGAGCGGTACATTCACTACATCTATCAGTTCTGTACGGGCTTTGATGGTTTGTTTTGTGTCTTCTTTGGTAGGGTCATTAAAAAATAGCCAATCTTCGGCAGTCAAAATTTTGCCCAATACGGTGTATATATTGCCTTTAGTATCGTACATTTCGCCTATGCGCTTCAGGTTTTCTATTTCTTTTTGGGCATCGCCTTCGTCCTCTTCAAAAATATAGGCACGTGCCAATTTTTCAGTAATTTTGAGATAATCTTGGTTCTCTCCTGCGCAGGCATTTCTGGCTTGTTTGTAGGTATCTACGGCTTTTTCATAATCTTCATTGTCAAAATATACATCAGCTTTGGCAGTATAATAAGTAGCAATGGCGGGCGTATTTGCACCCCATTTTTTGATATTATTTTCGTTGGCTTTGAGGGTAGAGTCCGCCAATTTGTAGTCGCCATGTATCCTCAAAAGCTCTGCTTGGAAAATATATAATTTGGCAAGTTGTTCGCCTATATACATTTTTTGGGCAGGCAAGACAGGATTTTTCTTATCTTGGGGGCTGTTATAGATGCCATTGTAGGTGCTGATGAGGGTAGGCAAGAGGCGTTCGGCTTCTTCGTAATGCTCTGTATAGACAGCGGCAGTGGCTTGTCGGTGGTTGTATTCTGCCTTAAGCCATACAAGGTCTGCACCTTTAGCTTCCAATTCCTTGCCTACGGGCTGTAATATTTCGGACATTTTCTGCCAATTTCCGATTTGTTTGTATATATCGGCTATGCGACACATTCCGAGTACGTAATACTCAAAATCTTGCCCTTTATTTGCTTCTAAGGCATTTGTAGCGGTCTGAAGTTGGCTTTCCATATTCGGAAAATGCCCCATCGCTTGTGCGATTTGGGCTTGATATACATTTACCCACGCCTTCAAGCTGGCGCGGTCTTCGTACTGTTTTTTGATGACTTTTTGGGAGGCAAGGGCGTTTTCTTTGGCTTTGTCATACCTACCTTTGAGGTATTCTTTGTCTGCACTTTGGAACAGCACTTCCCATGAAGGTTTTTTAGGCAATTTACTCCCACAAGCGAACAGGGCGCAGGCAAGGATAAATGTAATAAGATGATGGAGGGGTAGAGTTTTCATACATTGCACGTGATTTATTTACAAATGTATGCTTTTTTTTGATAAAATGTAACTATCTCTCAAAAACATGAGCTAAAAAAAGGGAGAACTGTTAAGTTCTCTTTTCAGGCAACTGAAGTAACCCCTGCCTGTACTTTACAAGCAGGGGCATAAATAGGGCGTTTGCTTACTTACCTGTTTTTAGTTTTTGGACAAGTTTTTGGGTGCTGGCTACGTCCTCTCCTGCCGCTTTGCCCAATTTTACAGCTTCATTTGCCCATTTGAGAGCCTCTGCTCTCCTGCCCACTTTGGCTAAAAGATGCGCCATCGTGTCTGAGTTGTAATAATTTTTCTCCATTTGGGTAGATTGTTCTGCCCAAGTGATGGCTTCTTCGAGCTTTTGCTTGTTTGTTTCGCCACGTTCATAGACATTCCAAGCCTTGTTGTTGAGGTCTTCCCATGTTTCTTGAGCGGGTTCAGGGTCTGGCTCGGGGTCTGAGGGCGTTTCGCCATTGTTTTTGGCTTGTACCTCTTCGCCAAGACTGAGGAGAGAAGATACATCTAATGCGCCTTCAGTTTTGTGAAAAGTCGTGCCATCGCCTTTGATAAAAAACAAAGTCGGATATGCCTCCAAAGGATAGGTTTGGGCAAATTTGATGCCTTCGCCTTTTTCCATGTCGAGCTTGTAGTTGATAAAATTGGCGTTAAAATACTCGCCTACTTTTGCATCAGTGAAGGTGTTTTTTGCCATCCATTTGCAGGGACCGCACCAGTCCGCATACGCATCTAAAAAGATGAGTTTATTTTCGCGGGTAGCTTTTTCTTTGACTTCCTTCCAAGTACCTTTTTCAAAGGTAATTTGCGCAGACACATTCATTGTGAAAATTAGCACAAACAATAAAATTAAAAAACCTGTTTTTTTCATGGGAAATTATAAATTAGGGAGATAATTTTTATGGAATGAAAATTAAATAATATGCAGACTTTTTTTGTTCAGTCCCACCTCGAAAGGGTGTACTAAAGATGTTTTTAATGTTTACGTTAAATCCTCTATAAAGTTTCCCTATAATTTGCATTTTTTAAGTAGGATTATTAGGTTCGTTAAAAATAACGCCTTTATCTATTGCGATAGTAAAATCAATATTCGATTTCTAATTCTAACCTGTCGGTTCCTTTAAAATTCAAATTATGCACTTCAAAAAGAATATGCCATTCTTTTATTTCAGGTATTTTAAAGCCAAACGTTTTGAGTTTAGGACTAAAAATGTCATTGATGTACATCATAGGATGAACAGTTTGTGGGCTTTTTCTAAGTTCCAATTTACTTCGGAGGTCGCCTACAAGTTCTTGATTTTCATCATAAAATTCAGTTTGAAAAATCATGTGTCCACCACAAAGTTGTTTTATTGCATCTTTTGTATCAAGTGATGAATACAAAATGATCCTACCTACTTTGAAAGCGGGTTTTTCAAAGGTTATGATGGTATCAGATATTGTTTTTTCCTTGTTGAATATTATTTCCATGTATATTTTCAGGGTGTTTTTTGATAAAATTGGTTGTCTGACATTTTTTGTGGAGAGAAAAAAAGTTCGCTTTGTGATGCTGAACGCAGTGAAGCATCTCGTTGTTAATCAGCAGTTTGTGAGCGAAAAATGACAAACTTAGTGCTTCCACAAAATTTGAATCAAGTTTTCTTGTTTATTTTTGGGTTTCTTCTATTTTGAACAAACTTTTTATCTTGCCTGCCTGCGCCCAATTCATTGTGCCTTCCATTTTGAGCGAAAGTAGATAGGTTTCTATGACAGGGTTTTGGAGGTAGGCAAGGATTTTTTCAGCCAATTCTTTGGTTTCACAAGGAACAAAACACTGCAAAGATTGATTTGCCTGCCATCTGCTTTTGAAAATTTGGGGTTCAAAAGTATTTCTGCCATAACTCTCCCAAACTACTTTGTAAGGCGCGAAATTGTACTTGCCTACCCCCAGCATAGCCCACCAATAGCCCTTTTTCATGACAGCATTTAGCATAGTGCCTTTCCTATTTTCTAAAGTTATTTTATGTTGCCATAAATAATTTTGCAAATGCGGGTACTTTTCAATCTCAGCCCAATCTAAAGGCTTTCCTTTTTTTTTGTAGGGAAGTAAAACCCATTTTGTAGGTTTTGCTTGTTTTTGAAAATTTTTAGAGGTAATAAGTGGATAAATAAATTTTTTAGGCAATATTATTTTTTCATTCAATATATAATTTTCTTTGTCAAAACTTTCACAACTTTGGAAAAAGAAAATATCATTTGCTCCGCCTGTATTTACGCCTTGTCGCGGTATTTGGGTAGGCAAGATAGTAAATAGTGCTAAGGTTTCTAAAAGATTGATATTTTCGCCTGTTGTAACGCTCAAAGGCGCGTTTTCACGCAACAAAGGTCGCGCAAAGAGCGTTTGCCAACTTGCCTGCTCAAGGCGTAGGTAAGGCACAGGATATTGTGTAAACGCATCTCGCCTAAAATACACCAAACCATAGCGCGTAGCGACATTTTCAAAGATTTTTGCTGTCCCAAAGTCATAGATTTTCTCAAGCGCAAAATGCGTCTTGCCTACCTTATAATTTCTAAAAGTTTCGTTTGCGCCATCATTCAAAAGCAAAGAAAGTGGCATAAAAAATATTGCTTCTCCGTTGGTTTTCAAGTGTTTAGCAATGCTTTTTTGAATGACTAAAGAGGCAATGTCCATTCGAGAGCCTCCAAGTAGCAAGTCTTGCGCCTTGCCTACCAAATCATATTCAAAAAACAAAGGTTTGGCAATTTCTTTGTAGTCGGCAGGCAAGTTGGCAAAAGTCTGCCAAGGCGGATTGCCGAAAATAATATCAACTTCTACAGTGGTTTTTGTGAAGAAAAAATCTTCATTCAAAAAATTGGTTTGTTTAAAATTGTATTTTTCTATTTTGCTACAAAAAGCCTCAAAATAGTGTGTATTTAATTCTATGCCATATAGGTTTTGGGTAGGCAAGTCTGCGAGTTTTCTGCCTGTTTCCAAACCTGCTTCTACAAGCGAAATCAGCAAATTGCCTTCGCCCATAGTTGGGTCTAAAATGGTCTTGCCTGCGAGCCATTTTTCCAAAAGCCCAAATTTTTCTATAGCGAAAGTTGCCCATTTGGGAGGCGTAAAAACCGCGCCTATGGAAAGTGTTTGGTGTTTAGGTTGTTGCATAAATGGGTTATTCCATGACAAAAATATCTTCTAACTCTATTTCCAAACCATCTAAAACTTTTGATTGCACTTTGCCCGTTTTCTTTGCTTCTGAAAAAACTTCATATTCTTGCTGTGTATTGAGTGTATGCACAATTACACGTTCTTGTTTCGGATATATTTCCCAAAATTCTGTTACGCCATTTTTGGCACACACTTCTTTTTTGTGTTTGCGTTCTTTTTTCTTATTTCCTGGCGACCAAACTTCCACCACCAAATCAGGCGCACCATTCGCTTTTTTGCCATCAAGGATATTTTTGCGTGCTACAGAAACAAAAATAATATCAGGAATAAATACGTTTTGGTCATCAAGTAATACGTCAAACAAGCCAATAATAACCTTGCCTGCTTGCTGTTTTTGGGTATGCTCTTTTAGTTTTTGGGATACATTTGCAAGTGTTTCTTGATGCAACATATCGGGACTTTCTGAAATCAACAGGCGTTTATTCAAAATTTCTACACGAACTTTCAAATCTTGCGGAAAGTTCTTTAGAATGTCGTCATATCTCCAATCATATTCAGGCGATAAACTTAATGCAATTTTTTGTAAGTCTTCTATCAAGTTCATAGTGCGAAATTAAGTTTTTTTTGTCATTTCTATTTGTTTCAAAATTATTTCTTTGAGATGCTTCAGGGCATAGACTACAGCCGTTAAGTCTTCTACTTTTGATACATCAAATTGTTTGCTGATGCAATAATTCGTTTCATGCAAAGTGGTAAAAATCCAATTGCGCCCTTGTAGCCAACAGCCATAAACAGGTTGATTGTCGGCATTTTCGACTTGCGAAACAAGCATAGCGAGCAACATTTGCCCTTCAGCAAACTCTTGCAAGAAAAAATAAGGGTGTTTGGGTTTGCCTATGCCTTTGGGCGTGGCGAGCATGGCATCACAGACTACATTGATTTCGTAATGATTGATAACAGCTGCCATCGGTCTTTCGAAAAAGAGTTTTATTTTTCCTTTTTCATCTAATTTGGCAACATCGAACAGGAAAGCTAAAAAGTGCATTTTTAGTTCTTCTTCATTCCAAAAGTCGCCTTCTTCTACCAAAAGCAACCTTTTTTCTTCCAACGTTTCCCAATCTCGGCTACTCAATTCAAAAGACGCACCCAACCAATGGTCTAACAAAGCGCATTTTGTATTGCGCACCAACGCAAAGGCATCAAGCACGTCTTCAATGTCGGATTTTATTTTTATGATTTCGTTTTCCATTTTTTTGGTGGGATTATCTCAAACCAAACATTTTCAAAGTTTTAGGTAAGATAGTAGGCGCATTTTGCACAAGTGTAATGACATTAATAAGGTCTTGTTGTTTGATTTCACCTAAAATATTTTGCATATCATTTTGTAAAACTTCTTTGAGTCTTTCGTGGCTTATTTTGTGAAGTTGAGAGCAATCTATAAAACTATCATGTTCTAAAAAATCATTGTTTTTGCTTTTCAATTCATACTGCAAGCCCTCCAAAATAGGCGTATGCATGACATTAAAATTGATTTCGCTGTTGATAAGCACCACACCTAAAAGTTCTTTTTCTTCATTCACACCCAAAATAACAAAACGTTTTTCTTTAGGTGGTGTCGTAAATTCTACAAAACATTTCAAAACCTTGCCTACCTGCAAATTTTGGTTTACAAAATTGCTTTTCATATTTTCAGGAAATAGTTCGCCAAGATTCATAGTTAGAACATAAGGTGTTGATTTTCATAGTTTTCTACAATATATTTCAATAATTCTTCATTTGCCCCGCTTCCACGCGCTATTTCTACAGGCGAGATGGTTTGGTATAGCCCCACTTTTTGCAAAACCTTTTGATAGTTTGAGTTTTTTTCTAAAGTCAAATGCTTATAGGCTTCTATAGTTTCTTGCAGGCAAGTTATATCAGAGGCAGATAACTCATCTGTGTCTAAGACAGGCAAGTCATTTTCTTGCAAAAACTCATGCAATACTCTCGAATAAGGGTGGAAAGGCAATGCTTCATAGTCTATTTGCGCTACAGTACGCCCATAACGCAAAAGGTGTTTTTCGTCTGCTTCGTACAGCAAACGAAAAATGTTTTCTAAAGACGCTTCAGGCGCGTGTGCCTTCAGGTAGGCAAGTGCATGAAGGGCTTTTTCGAGGGTTTCGGTAGAGGGATAGGGAATGGTGGTAGTCATGGGGTTTGGGAGTTGGTATGTTTATAAGTTTCTAAGAATTGTTTAACATTAACTATTTGTTCAAACTCTTCTGTAAAATTACCATTTTTTGTAACTTTTTTAAAATAAACAGTTTCATTATTCAAAAAATCAAACACATACAAAGGTGTAGCTAAGAAGTTGAAAGCCTGATACTTAACAAGCGTAATGAGGTTTTGATTAGTTTCTTTTTTTGCTTTTTGTATGTCTGTTTCAGCAAAAATTTTGGCTATCAAAATTAACTCCACACTATTTTTGTCCATCTGCAAAGATGTAGGCAAGGTAATTTGGTGTTTTTGCGTTATTTGCAAATAAATAGCAGAAAAATTATCTTCTATAAAATCTTTGTAATCAGAGGCTTGGTGCAAAATATTTGCATGAGCATTGCGTTTCAATTCTATCACAACTAACCTATTCGTAATAGGATTGAACGCCAAAATATCAATGCGTCCCGATTTGTCGGTTTTGCTTCTTACGTTTCCCTCAAGTTCAAATTCTGCCTTGATAAGCACGAGGTTAGCGAAAATATTAGCCCAATTAGCCAATATAAAGTTTTGTAAATCTTTTTCTTTGGGTTCAATAACCTCAAGTTGGGCGTTGTTGGCTGAAGATATAGCGAGCATAGGAATAAACTATTTTTTATTTTTTGTAACGAAAACATTTTACAC
>JAAFJK010000695.1 GCA_013298105.1 Cytophagales bacterium | reverse complement strand
CTCATGGACGAGTGGCTCGATGCGCCCTTGCCTACTTTTGATGTGATTGAGCAAGGTAATTTTGATAGATGCTTGAAAAGGGCTATCACAAATATCAATGGATGGAGCGAGGAAGACCTCAAAATGAAGTTTATTGCGCCTATCATTGATTTGGGCTTACTTGTAGAGGGCAATGGCATCACTACTTGTTTTGACAAAACCATTTCGGCTACTGTAGAAGATATAAAACTGACTACTAAGTCTGATTTTATGGTGGCTTCGGGCTACATGAACATTATCCAACAGCCTTATTTTCATTTTCAAGAATACAAACCTCTCCTAAACCCTACAGGCGAGCCTATGGCGCAACTTTTAGAGGCTTTTTTGATAGCACAAACTAAAAACGAAGCTACTTTTCCTCTGTATGGTATAGAGGTAGTAGGTAGAAACTGGGTATTTGTCATCATGGAAGGCAAGGAATATTGCATTTCACGCCCCTTTATAAGCACTGTTAAAGATGATTTGATGCACATTATCGCTATCTTACGCAAATTTAGAGAGATTTTGGAAACGAGATTGATGAAAATGTAAACCTTTAGTTCCCCTACTACCGCGAGCCTCTTGGCTCGTGCATATTTAACTGAAGGCAAACAACCATACCAAGACCAATACAAAATTACAATCTTTTTAGCACAAAATCAAAGTGTACTTTTTTGTCTTTTGTATTGTTTTTAGTATGATTTAAGTGCGGCATTTTGTTGCTTTGCAACAAACAAGCCACAGGCTTGTAGTTATTTAGGCACGAGCCAAGAGGCTCGCGCCAGTAGGGCATTTTGTTGCTTTGCAACAAACAAGCCACAGGCTTGTAGTTATTTAGGCACGAGCCAAGAGGCTCGCGCCAGTAGGGCATTTTGTTGCTTCGCAACAAACAAGCCACAGGTTTGTAGTTATTTAGGCACGAGCCAAGAGGCTCGCGCCAGTAGAGGGGATTCAAATTTGTGATTTTTGCTTTTTAATCATATCTTTGCCATACCAACTTTATTTTGATAGCTATGAAACCTTCAATATTTGTCTTGTTTATGCTCATTCCTTGCCTATCTTGGGGACAAATAGACCTCAAGCGCGGAATTATGAGAAAACGCATTACCAATTCAGATTCTATTTTTATCATGGGGATAGAAACAAATAGTGTAATCCTTCATGCAAAACGCCCTTATACACGCCACAAAATCAAAGAAAAGAATAGGCTTCGTACTATTGAAATCAATAGAGTTACAACAATAAAGTTACGACAAGATAGTCTTGAGGTAGCTGTAATGCTTGACTACGAGAAATTACCACCTCGCCCACAAGGATTTGGATTTGACACTACTTTTGTTTTTGCTATTTCTGAAATCAAGTCTATCACTTTGTGGCTGAATGCGGTAGATTATTCACTTACAGACAATACTTTATTGGCTGCTATAGTATCTCCTGTTATTTTAGTTGTTTGTATTGACGAAGGTATGAAATCTTTTCAGAGAGGTGAAATAAGGCAAGGAATAACGTTTTTTGCTCTAAGTTTGTTTGTAGGTTATATGGAAAAATTATTTATAAGAATGATTATCAACAAAAAAAAATATAAAATAGCACACAATAAATGGCATATTTTACCTCCAAAAATACGGAAAAAGAAGAAATTAGCAGAAAGTAAAACTTGATATGTATGCTATTTTTCTTAAAAAGTGGTTCGTGAGGACACGAACCACTGAATTCGGGCTTTTTAAAACAACCCACCCTGTTTCGCACTATCCTTTTTCACATCTTGGGCAGGCAAGGCTTTACCTGATAGGCATAGTAGGCAGGCTATCTTCATACGCTTCCGCTAAAGCTGAAAGCTCTTTGAGTTCTTGCGTTTCTTGGGGTGTAAGATAAGCAAACCCACCTAAGTTTGTAGCTTTTTGTAGGTAAGTTTCTACTTTTTGCATTATTTCTTGGTATTCTTGCACGGTAGGGCTTTTGATGTGATTATGATAATAACAAAAAATGAAGGATTTTTATTGCATAAGGAATGAAAATAAAATAACATGATAATTTCACTCACTCGAAGCCACGCTGTAAGCGTCTGTTGGTATTGCTTAACCGCGTAAAAGCTCGATAACAGACGCTTACAGCGTGGCTAAATATTCTCAAGTTATTTTTTACTCGTTCCTAAGTGTTGTTAAAAGTGGTTCATGTTCCCACAAACCACGAGTAAAAGTTCCCCCTTCGGGGGTTAGGGGGCTTTTTTTAAAACAACCCACCCTGTTTTGCACTATCCTTTTTCGCGTCTTGAGTAGGCAAGGCAACCGTAGGCAAGGGCAAAGCATCGCCTAACATTGCCAAAAATTCGTCTTCAGATATGATTTTTATTTTCAAATCATTTGCCTTTTCGAGTTTGGC
>JAAFJK010000117.1 GCA_013298105.1 Cytophagales bacterium | reverse complement strand
CCCCTTTAGGGGTGAAATAGATACCACCCCTAAAGGGGTTAAAAAAGGTTTAAAATAACATTAGTTACAAAGATAACAGCCCTAACGGGCTTCTCAACGGTTTAATTAGCTTAATAGCATTGTACTAAACACTACCGTTTTTGGTTAAAATATTCCGTTAAACTTTCTGTAGAAAAAGTATTCAGCGTGCGCGAAGCTGTAAGCCCACCTTTTCGCCCTGTGAGGATTCCCCAACGCATATCCCAAAGACTGTCTTTGCTGTGGCTATCGGGATTCACACTCAGCATAACGCCTTTCTCGAGCGCAAGCCTTACCCAACGCCAATCGAGGTCAAGTCGCCATGCATTGGCATTGATTTCGATGGCTACTTTGTTTTGGGCGCACGCTTCTATGACCTTTTCCATGTGAACAGGATAGCCTTCGCGCCTTAGCAAAAGCCTGCCTGTAGGGTGTCCAAGTATAGTCGTATAAGGATTTTCAATGGCTTTGATAAGTCTTTCGGTGGCTTTTTCGGCAGTCATTTTGAAGCCTGCGTGGATAGAAGCTATCACAAAATCAAATTTTTTCAAAATATCCTCTGCATAATCGAGCGAGCCATCAGGCAAAATATCAGACTCAATGCCTTTGAAAATCCTAAAATTGGGATATTGTGCGTTTAGTTTGTCTATTTCTGCTATCTGCTGAAGTACGCGCCCTTCCGAAAGTCCGCCCGCATACATCGCGGTTTTGGAGTGGTCTGTGATGCCCAAATACCCAAAACCTTCTGCTATACAGGCTTCTGCCATTTGCTGAAGTGAGTGTTTGCCATCACTGTAGGTACTGTGGGCGTGTAGTACGCCTTTGAGGTCTTTTGCAGTCAGGAGGGTGGGCAAGGTATTTTTGGAGGCTAATTCAAGCTCAAAGGTTCCTTCGCGCATCTCGGCAGGGACATAGCCCCAGCCCAAACTTTGATAAAATGCCTCCTCTGTCGCAAAGTCTTGACTAACCGCCATTTGTAAAAGCGTTTTTTGTTTAAAAGTTGCGCCCAAATGTTTGGGAGAAGCTGAAAGTGCAAATGCCTCACTTCCCCACCTTGCCTGCCCCACGAAGCGGACTTCTACAGCTATGCCAAGTTCTTTGACCTTGCCTGCCCACGCGAAAAGGCTGTTTTGAGGCATTTCAGGAAGTAGAAAAGGGGCGTTATTCAGTAGTTCTTGTACCTGTGGGCGGTAGGCAAGGTCTGCTATAAATTGTAGGGAGGCGATAGTTTCATAGCCTTGCCTTAGCTCGCCTACCAACATAAGCGGGAGGGCAGGCAAGGTAGCGTGTAGATATTTCTCAAGTTGTTCTGCACAAAAAGTAGCTTCGGGCAAATGATAACGCCCTTCTTGCTTGATACGAAAAAGCAAAGATTGGCGTATGTTTTCTTGAGTTTTGTCGCCAAAACCTTTCATTTCAGCTATTTTATTTTCTTCGCACGCCTGCAAAAGCATGGCGGTATCCTCAATGCCTGCCTGCCAAAGAAACTGGACTTTTTTGATGCCAAGCCCTGCAATATCCAGCATATCTACGATGCCTGCGGGTGTTTTGGCAAGTATTTCAGTGAGTTGATGAAACTGTCCGTTTGTACGGGCTTCATCTATCTTGCCTGCTATTGCCTTGCCTACGTTGGGCAACTTCTCCAGCTCAAGCGCGGTAAGTTTAGAGAGTTCAATGTCTTGTTTTTCAAGATGTTGCACTGCATAATGGTAAGAGCGAATCTTAAAAGGGTTCTCGCCATGTAGCTCCAGTAGCTGGGCATACAGCGTGATTTGGTCAAGAATTTCGGCATTAGTCATATTGCAAATATACGATAAAAAACTTGGAAAACATTGTTTTTTCCAAAAAATTACATAATTTTGACGTAAGTTTAATGTTGCTTGTAGGACATAAATAATCGTACCTCAAACCTCTTACCTCAAACCTCTATGGATATTACCGTTACTACAGGCGACCTGAAAAACGCCTATACCATTTTGCAACCTATCTTTGTACAAATCTCCAATAAAGGGATTTTGAAAAATCAATACGAACTACTTGAGAGCAAATACCATAAATTTTTGGAAAAACTGCAAGACGTGGGACTCGTGGCACAAGAAGGTGATGCACACAAAAAAGGCACCTTCACAGGCAAACTCGATAAACCCGACAGCACAGGACATAAAATGGAGAAGGCATTTTATATAGCCATCGAAGAATTGAAAAAAAGGGCGGTTTTGCTGAAAGGCGATGCTATAGTGGCTATGCGCTACGAAACAGACTTACTCTACAACCAAAGCGGAGAATTTTATTTGCAAATGTATGGGACAGTAGTAAAATTTGATGCTACTGCCCAAAAAGAAGACTAATCGCCATCACCACTGCTATACGTGATGGCAATGCCCAACACAGACGACATATCGCCCTTGACATAGCGCGTCAATTTTTGTAATTCTGTATTCAGCGATTCGAGCGAAGCAGGCGAGTTTTGAATTTGAGTAGCAAAACTTGGACTTGCAGGAATATTTTGGAGTTTGATTTTTACATTTTGGAGTTGTGCTTCTGTACTTGCTATGAGCGCGTTGCCCCCTTCTACGCTTTGTAGGTAAGGGATAAATTTGCGCCAAATGCTTTCCAATGCGTTGAAATGCGCCCTAAGCATGGCTGTTGTTTTTCCACTGTGATAGGCTTCTACGCGGGTAGGCTCGGTTTGAGTCTGTCCTACGCGCTTGCCCAAAGGGAGCGCGACTTTCAGGTTTTTTAAAGACTCAAAACTTTTTACAAATTCATTGTAGAGCATAGAAGCCGAACTGCCTGCGGAAGTGCCGTCATTTTCGGCAAACTGTACGGCATAACTTCCCTCCCACTCTACTGCTACAGCATCAATGCGTGTCTTGAGATTATTTACCAACCCTGTCAAAAACAAATCGCGTTTTGTTTCCTCAAATGGATTTAAAGGCTGAAAAATTATGTATTCCATTGCCAAAAAACCCCGCGCATCTCTGTTAAAGTCATTGAAATTGGCGTTGTTGTTCGTGATGGCGGCTTCTATTTTAGTGATACTTGCAGGAAAGGTTGCTACCTCCTCTGCGAGTGCTTTGCGAAGCCCCTCCTCTCCTGCCGCGCCAAAATTGTAGGCATTTACGGCTTGGTAGGCAAGGTACGTTCTTTCCCACATTTGCTGTAGTTTGAGTTGGTTTTGGGAAGATTTTGTTTGTATGAAAGTTTGTGTGATACTTACTAAGCTATCCACTTTGCTTTTTAAGGTTTTGAAGTTTGGCTTGATGAGCTGTTCGGCTATGTCTTGCAACATTTTTTTGCGGTCGAAGTTGTTATCGACTTCCCTGCCTTTGTTGCAACTGATAAGCAAACAAAGCGCGGTAATGCAAAGCAAAAGATTTTTCATGAGGCTGTTTTTTTTTGCAAAAATACAATTTTATTTTAATTTAGACTTATTCTAAATAGTTTTTTTTTATTTGGGGAAAACATAAAAAACAGCGTTATTTGCATAAATTTAAAGATGTATGAACAAAGACGCTAAGATATACATAGCAGGGCATCGAGGCATGGTGGGTTCGGCTCTCCTCCGCAAATTTCAGGCAGAAGGTTTTACCAATTTTGTACTCCGTACTTCTGACGTATTGGATTTGCGCAATCAACAGGCGGTGGCTGATTTTTTTGAGGCAGAAAAGCCTGAATATGTGCTACTTGCGGCGGCAAAAGTGGGGGGTATTGTGGCAAATAATACGTTTCGTGGGGAGTTTATTTACGAAAATTTGCTGATGCA
>JAAFJK010000526.1 GCA_013298105.1 Cytophagales bacterium | reverse complement strand
CCAAAACACTCGTTTTCCCACTCCCATTCTTGCCTGTGAGAATAAGGTGGGTGCGTTTTTCGGGGTGCAGGGCTATCTCTACCTCATGCAGATGCCTCACTTCGTTGATTTTGATGCTTTGTATAAAAATTTCTTGGTTCGTTTCCATATTTTTAAGGTTGTTATTTTTTTAAAACACACCCTCTAAAGAGTGTCTTATGGGAGAAGGGCAGGGGCGAGGTATCAAAAATAGCACTTTTGCAAGAAGTCTAACAAAAAACCTTGCCTACCCACAGCGCAGGGGCAGGCAAGGTCGATTAACCCACATTCACAAAACTAATTCTGTCAAATTCATCAAGCTCGATTTGAATGACTGCATCTCGCTGAATAGTACCTGCAAGTAGTTCACGCGAAAGTTCGTTCAAAATACGCTTTTGGATAACCCGCTTCAGAGGTCTTGCGCCAAGCTGAGGGTCATAGCCGATTTCAGCCAGCGTATTCAATACTTTTTTGGAGGCAAGGAGTTTCACGCCCATGTCTTCGAGCTGTTCCTGAATAACCGCAAACTGAATAGCCACGACTTTGCGCATATCGCGCCTTGTGAGCGGACTAAACATCACGACTTCATCAATGCGATTCAAAAACTCAGGACGCACAAATCGCTTGAGCATATCAAAAAGTTCTTCTTTGGTATTTTCTATCAACTCAAAAGCATTCTCATCTGTAATATCGGCAAAGCGTTCTTGAATCATATCTGCCCCAAAATTGGAGGTCATGATGATGATACAATTTTTGAAATTGGCGGTTCTACCTTTGTTATCAGTCAATCTACCTTCATCAAGCACTTGTAAAAGTATATTGAACGCATCTGGGTGTGCCTTTTCAATCTCATCAAGCAATACTACAGAGTATGGTTTGCGGCGCACAGATTCAGTAAGCTGTCCGCCTTCTTGATAGCCTATATAGCCTGGAGGCGCACCTATCAGTCGGCTTACAGCGTGTGCTTCTTGGTATTCGGACATATCAATCCGCACCATCGATTCCTCATCATTGAAAAGGAACTCAGCCAATGCTTTAGCTAACTCTGTCTTGCCTACCCCCGTCGAGCCTAAGAACAAGAACGAGCCAATCGGTCTGCGTGCATCTTGCAAACCTGCGCGGCTTCGCCTTACGGCATCAGCTACTACTTTGATGGCGACATCTTGCCCCGCTACACGCTTGCCTAACTCTGTCTCGAGGTTCAGTAGTTTTTCGCGGTCTGTCTGGAGCAGTTTTGTAAGTGGTATGCCTGTCCATTTGGAAATAACGTCTGCGATATTTTCAGACGTAACTTCCTCTTTGAGCATGGCGGATTCGCTATTTTCGGCTAATTGGTTTTGGTAAGTTGTCAATTTTGCCTCACTTTCTACAATTTTGCCAAATCTTAGTTCTGCCACTTTGCCATAGTCTGCTTGTCTTTCGGCTTGTTCGGCTTCGAGCTTATAGCGTTCTATGTTTTCTTTTTCTTTTTTGATGTTGTCGATTACATCTTTTTCACTGCGCCATTTCGCTTTCATTTCGTCCCTTTTTACCGCGATTTCTGCAATATCTTTGGTTAGTTGGGCTTCTTTTTCGGTGTCGCGTTCGCGCCTGATGGCTTCGCGCTCTATCTCAAACTGCATGATTCTTCGCTCAAGCTCGTCGAGTTCTTCGGGCATAGAGTCTATCTCGATGCGCAATTTGGCGGCGGCTTCGTCCATGAGGTCTATCGCCTTATCAGGCAAAAATCTATCGCTGATATATCGATTGGAGAGTTCTACGGCAGATATGATGGCATCATCTTTTATCCTTACGCCATGATGCACTTCATAACGCTCTTTCAAACCACGCAAAATAGAAATGGCATCTACCACATTGGGTTCGTCCACCATGACAGTTTGAAATCGCCTTTCGAGGGCTTTGTCTTGCTCTATGTAGCGTTGGTATTCTTTCAATGTAGTCGCGCCTATGGCATGGAGTTCTCCACGTGCAAGGGCGGGCTTAAGTAAGTTTGCCGCGTCCATTGCACTGTCGCCTCCGCCTCCTGCGCCTATGAGCGTATGAATCTCGTCAATGAAAAGGATAATTTCGCCCTCAGAATCTGATACTTCTTTGATGACAGATTTTAGCCTTTCTTCAAAGTCGCCTTTGTATTTTGCACCTGCTATGAGTAGTCCCATGTCAAGCGAAACAATGGTTTTATTCTTAAGATTTTCGGGAACATCTCCTTGTACGATACGCTGTGCCAAACCTTCTACTATGGCGGTCTTGCCTACCCCTGGCTCACCCAAAAGGATAGGATTGTTTTTGGTACGTCTTGAGAGGATTTGAAGGACACGCCTTACTTCTTCATCTCTGCCTATGACAGGGTCGAGCTTGCCATGTTGGGCAAGGTCATTCAGATTTTTGGAGTATCGCTCAAGGGATTTGTATTTGGATTCCGCATTTTGGTCTGTAACGCGCGTACCACCTCTGAGTGTGAGGATGGCTTTTTTTAGGTGGTCTTCTGTGAAGCCTACATCTTTCATGAGTGAGGCAGTCCTATCACGTCCTGCCAAAATACCGAGTAGGATATGTTCTACAGCAGTATATTCGTCTTTGAATTCTTTTACAAATTTTTCAGCTTTTTGCAAGGCATATACCAAGTCATTTGAGAACGAAGGGTCGCCATCTGACCTGGGCAAAGTTTTCAGATATTCGTCAAGGCGTACATTGAGGACGCTTCTGTTGATGTTGAGTTTTTTAACTAAGTATGAAATCAATTTGTCATCTTCTTGGAGGAGTGCTTTCAACAAATGCGCAGGCTCGACTATCATGTGGTCATATCCCATAGCATTGGCAGAGGCACTTTGCAGTAGTTCTTGGGCTTTGATGGTATAGAAGTTGAAATTCATCTTGTTGGTTTGTTGAGAGGATTTAATTTTTAATCTGTATAGCCAAATGTTTCAACTTTCATACCTAATTTGGAGTTTTGTCATTTTGACAGTCGAGCAGTGGTTGAAAAAATCTTATGCCACTTTTGTCCTTTTTAATTAAAAAAAGCTAACTTTGAAACAAAAAATAAACCAACTCCAATACTTATGCTCAAACATACTTCTTTTGTCTTTTTGACAATCGTTTTGATAGGTTTTCAGGCTTGTCAGCCAGAAAATAAAAAACAAACTGCCCAAAAACCTAAAAAAGCGACCGCCTCGACTGCACTTGACAGCAAACGGCTGGTAGGCAAGTGGCAATCTACCGAAGACCCACGCAATTTTGTAGAATTTACGGAATGGGGGACTTTCAAAGAAATCAATGGCACAGATGTACTCGCAGATGCGCCTTATACGCTTGACTCTACTTGTGCCGAAAAGAATAAACCTGACTTGGGCTGTTTTGGCTTCAAGGACAAAGATGGCGAGTGGAAATACAGTTTTATAAAAATCACGCCCGATGCCCTTGCCTACACGCAAATAGGTGGCGCAGGTAATACCTTAAGCTACAAAAAAGTAAAAGACGAACAGAAATAAATACACAGACGAGCCGTCTGTGCTACAAAATCTAACTTCCCATGTTTTTTCCTGTTTCACAACTCCAAAATTTTGTCCAAGCTGTTTTTGAAGCCATAGGCTGTACGCCTTTGCACGCCCAACAAGCTACTGATGTACTCGTAACTGCAGACCTGAGAGGCATAGACTCGCATGGTGTGGCAAGGCTGGCTGGTTATGTAAAACAATGGGAAATGGGCAAACTGAACCCAAAACCCAACATAACCATAGTCCATCAGACACCCAGCACAGCTACTGTAGATGGCGACAGAGGCTTGGGGCTTATCATAGCACAATTTGCGATGGACATAGCCATCGAAAAAGCCCAAAATGTAGGTACAGGTTGGGTGGCGGTCTGCAATTCAGGGCATTATGGGATAGCAGGATACCACGCCATGAAAGCCCTTGCCTACGATATGATAGGCATAAGCACTACCCACGCGAGTAGCTTGGCAGTGCCGACTTATTCAAAAGAAAAACTTTTGGGTACGAATCCTTTTGCGGAGATCGGAAGAGCGT
>JAAFJK010000350.1 GCA_013298105.1 Cytophagales bacterium | reverse complement strand
CAAAGTATTCTTTTACTTTTTGGAAGTTAGACTGAAAACTATATTTGACTTCATCTACAAATGCATCAAATTTAGCTTCTAAATTGGTTATAGCAGAAGTTTGTGTTTCAACTATAAGTGCCTGTATCTGTTTAGTCTTTCTTCACAAGAAATGAAATAGTCGCGTATGATTCTGCCCTCTGTGCTTTTTTGAATCATACCAATATGCTGTGCGCATCGAAAGGTAAGCCAATATTCAGTTTGAATGCCATGTCTTGAGCGTTGTTTTGCATTCATATTGTCTATATTGACGACCACATTTTTGTGGTCGTCAATATAGATGACACTATAGTCTTCATTTTCCCTGAAACCATACGCAAACATACGTTTGCACCAATCAGTGAAATCAGCTTGTGAGCCTAAAAACTGGTGTAGTTCTCTGGCAGAAACGAAATACTCTCCGTTTTCGTGTAGCTCGACCTTGATGGGAGCTTGCACATCATTTGCAAATATCGAAACTTTGTTGTTCATTTGCAGTTAGTTTTATGTTTAAGTGAAACCATCGCCCTCTGCAAAATGTCCTCAAAACGATTGCAGGGGGCTTTTTTATGCAAATATAGCGTACTATTTCAGAAAAGTAAATATAATGACAAAAAAAACTTGCCTACCGAATGGGACACTGTGTTTCATCAAGTAACACATATTTTTCTTTTTTTCCGCCTCGTTATGGTCTTTTATTTTTACTATCTCCGTTTTCAAAACGGAGCAGTGAAAACTTGGCTTCAATGTCATCTTTATATTTCAAGACAACATTACGAAACCAATCAGCATGATTAACGCCCAATGCCTCAGCGATTAAGCGACTATCTACTACACGAACGCCGTCATCTAAAATAATAGGGAACAAATCACTTGGAGTTCCCACTGAGATTGTATTATTTTGCATTGCTTTAACAATGCTTAAGGTTAAGTTGCCCCTTGCAAATTGTCGTCAAAACCATTGTAGGGGGCTTTTCCAATTTTGTGTATTGCAAACAATGTATAGAAAAAAAAGAGCTAAAGACTACTATCAGCCCTTGCCTACGAACCAAAAATAAGAATTTTTCTAAACAATACTTTATATGTTTTTAAAGCATTTATACCAAATATTATATGTTTCAAAGATATATAGTATAGAATAAACCAAATATATAGGTAGTTTCAGAACCTCTCTAAAAGCAAGAAATGCTAAAAAGAGCCTTCAAACTGCCTTTTTCGAGCCTTAAAAAAGTTATTTTAATTATTTTATTAACAATAACATATATTACCATTTATAGGCTTCTGCTTTTGAATGAATAAAAATATTTATGACTAATCAGTCATTTTAATTCTTAAAATAAATGACTAATCAGTCATATAAAATAAAAAAAAGGCTTTTACGTTATCAAAAAAACAATCTATATGAAAAATAATATATGTGCGTGGATAGCCTGCTTACTGGTTACGAACGCTTGGGCGCAAAGCAACCCCACTATGGATAGACCTATCCAACAATGTATTGCTAAAAGTCAAGACAAAATAGACATCTTACCCAATAACTTCAGTATGGGAAATTGGCTCTACAAGTTGTCCGAAACTTGCGACAAACTCAAAGAAACTGAAGGCAAAAAAGGAGGCAATTATGTAGTGCGTCTTTTGGAGATGGAAAAAGAGCTGGACGAGATACTTGTAGTAGCTGAAGACTGCCCTGCCCTTAGCAAAGCAAAACCTGTCTTGCAAGAAATGAAAGACATCTTCAAAGAACGCCAAAAAGTCGAAAACTTCAAAGTGGCAGAAGATAAAAAAACGAATAGCCCCAATGTGTTTGAGGAGGATAAAGACATCACTACCATGTCTTTGCCCAGAGGCGCGGCAGGCAAAATCAAAGCCAAAGCCGAAAAAGTCCACAAAATGTTGAAATAGTTTTTTATTAGACTTCTTGCGAAAATCCTGTTTAGGAAAGGAAATTAAATAAAGTGTCATTTTTCTTGTTACCTTTACGGCATCAATTCATGTTGTTTTATGGTATCAAAGTATAGCCCTGATGTTGAGGCAAAGATGTATTCTTATTATAGGCAATTACGCGAGATAGACAGACGGCATTATGCAGGTATGGAGGCACTAAAATTAGGTTTTGGTGGGCGGAATTACATTGCAGGCTTATTCGGGATGAGTGCTAGGACGTTACGTAAAGGCATTTTAGAATTAGATACCTTAGATACAACCCCACCTAAGCGACAACGCAAACCAGGTGGGGGTCGCAAGCCTTTTTTTTCTACTCATTTAACTATTGATGAGTCACTTACGGCGTGGATAGAGGCTAATAAAGCTGGTAGTCCGACTGACCCGAATGTATTTTGGGTTCACTATCGTCCATATGAAATAGCTGTATTATTTAAGGCTTCGTCAGGTTATAGTGTAAGTCATGGACAGATTAAGCGTAAATTACGGTCTTTGGGTTTTGGCTATCGGAAACTGAGTAAGAATTTAGCGACAGGTTCGTGTGCAGATAGAGACTTACAGTTTGAAATAATTTTTAAGTTGGCATTACTAATAAGCCTTAAAAGCCCCATTATTAGCATTGATTGTAAGAAAAAAGAGGTTTTGGGTAATTTGTACAGAGCAGGCAAATGTTATGTGCAAGGTAAAGTAGAAGTGTATGACCATGATTATGCACACTTAGCAGAGGGCAAAGTAATTCCACACGGTATTTACGATTTACAAACTAATAAGGGCTATATTACCATTGGAACAAGCCATGAAACGGCTGAATTTATTACAGATAACGTGCTTTGGTGGTGGGAAACTTATGGTATTCATCAATATCCAGACGCTAAAAGTATTCTTATCTTCTGTGACGCAGGAGGAGGAAATAGCTACAGGCATCATATATTTAAGAAAAAGTTACTCGAATTGGCAGATACAATAGGTAAAAAGTTAGTTATTTGCCACTACCCCCCATATTCTTCTAAGTGGAATCCTATTGAACACCGCCTGTTTGCCCACGTACATCAAGCTATGCAAGGAGTAGTATTTGATTCATACCAAACAGTAAAAATACTGATAGATAAAACAATTACCACCAAAGGATTAACAGTCGTCAGTAGAATAGTTGATAAACTATATCCCATTGGTGAAAAAGTACACGCAACGGAGGTTGATTATAGTAGAATAAATTTCAATCAAACTGTACCAAAACTATCATATGAAATTCAACCAAAATGACACTTTATTTAATTACCATTCCTTAGGAAGAAGGGTTAAAAATACTTCCCTAAGAAGTTTAGGTTCTCTGACAATTTTTGTGGTAGTTTTTTTTGCTCAATAGGATAGGGTTTAAAACCCTATCCTATTGAGCAAAAAAGGCGTTTCTTAAATCCTAAAATTGTCAGAGAACCGAAGTTTATTGACAACTTGCAAAAAATACCCCTTGCCTGCCCAACACACATCAGGCAGGCAAGGGCATTTTAAAGCCAATTTCTCAACCAAAACCTAAGCCTCAGTGCGTAACTCAAACTGCCTAACAAAATACCCAAAATAGGCAAAAATGTTCCACAAATCACACCTATCAAAATACTTACTGCCAACTGCCCCAATAGTTCAGTTCTTGCGTGTTTGGGTAGGAAAGGCAATAAATAATGCCCAAATACCACACAAGCAATGATTTGAAAATCAATTTTCAAAAAAAATATAGTAAGCAAAATCACAAATCCAATAAATGCTCCCCGATAACCCGCGTGAAAATCAGGCGCACAATCCAGCCCTGTAGTTTTGGGGGCTTGGATAATCACACGCCGATTGTAGGACACAAACGCATAAAGCCAGCTAAAAAAAATATACAACGGCTTCCAACGCCCTATCCGCGCTAAGGTAGGTAAGCGCGTACCTATCAAATACAAAAGACTATCTAAACCATAGAGCGTTTTGCCCCCTTGCACATCTACAAGTGCAATCTCATGGCGGCTTCGGTCTATGTCTATCTGCCCTTGATAGGCTTCGGGTAGGCAAGTAAAGGGAACACGATTTTCAGGTTTTAACATACCTGCACTTACAAAACCCTGCGTATAGAGGGCGCACATGGGGCAGTTCTTATCAAAAATAATGGCTTTTTCCTCTGTATTCATACCGCAAATATATGTAAAGTTTTTGAATTTTCAAAATAAATTGAAAATTATTTTTCTTAATCATATACCACACTTGAAAAAACATTTTATATCAATGCAAACGGTTGAAAAATAAAAAATATAAAAAAATATTACACAAGTAAAAAAAATATTATTTGGAAATAATCTAAACAAGAACCACAGAATCTGACAAATCTCAAAAATTTAAAATTTCTTTTGCAACATAATTGCAGAATTTTATTTGGTAATAGTCCTTATTCAAGGGATAAAAACAAGGCTAAATGAAAAAAAAGTTTCCCGAAAATTTGGTATGTTACGGAATTGTTATCTAACTTTGCACCCGCAAAAAAGCAAACCAATTTCCTTTTTACCCCATGTTTAAAAAACTACTTATAGCATCTGCCTGCTTTTTAGGCTCGCTTACATTTGCCCAAGCACAACGCCAATGCGGTACGCCTGATGTAGAGCAAATGCTCAGTATTTCTCCCAAAGAATTGAGAGAAAAATTCCATAAAATAGAAGACCACACCACAGATTTTGTGCGTAACTTCAAACAAGACAAAAATACAGGCGTAATCATAATACCTGTAGTAGTCCATGTGGTCTATAACAACACTGCACAAAACATCACAGATGCCATGATACAATCGCAAATCAACATCTTGAATGCTGATTTCCGCCGTACCAATGCAGATAAAACCAATACACCTTCTGCTTTTGCTGGTGTAGCTTCGGACTTTGAAATAGAGTTCAAAATGGCAACCCGCGACCCTCAAGGCAATCCCACTACAGGTATCACGCGCACATCTACTACCAAAACTTTTTTTGAATATGGTGGGGCTGATGCGCAAGGTGTATTCGTAAAACAAGCCACTACAGGTGGTAAAGATGCTTGGGACCCCCGCTACTACCTCAATATGTGGGTTTGTAACTTTGGTGGCGCAAGTGCTGACCTTTTGGGTTATGCTACCTTTCCTACAGATGCAGGTACATTCAAAGATGGTGTAGTGATGAGCTACAAATATTTTGGCTTAAACCCTACTTTGGGAGGAGTTTATGGCTATGGGCGCACTACCACACACGAAGTAGGACATTGGCTTAATCTTCGCCACATCTGGGGAGATGCCAACTGTGGCAATGACCAAGTTACGGACACACCCACACAGCAAACGTCTAATGGCGGTTGCCCTGCTTTCCCTAAAACTTCTTGCTCAAATGGCGCAAATGGCGATATGTTCATGAACTACATGGATTATACCAATGACCAATGCATGAATATGTTTACTGCTGGACAAAAAGCTCGCGGACGCGCACTATTTGCTACAGGCGGTGTACGTGCTACTTTCCTTGCTTCACAAGGACTTGGCGGTGGAACTACTGCCTGCCCTACTGCCCTTAACACACCCGCAGGTTTGACAAGTTCGGCGGTTACTACCAATACCGCTACAGTAGCTTGGACTGCCGTTTCGGGAGCTACAAGCTACAACGTAAACTTCAAAACAACGGCTTCTACTACTTGGTCAAACGTAACAAGCGCAACTACTTCTACCAGCCTTACAGGACTTTTGGCTTCTACAGCGTATGAATACAGAGTACAAGCCGTATGCGGAACTACTTTGAGTGCATTCTCTGCCAATGGCACACTTACAACTACTGCGGCGGCGGTCGCTTATTGTGCTTCAAAAGGAAACAGTGTAGCAGACGAATGGATTGGCGCAGTAAGATTGGCAAGAAGCACTACCACTATCTTCAGCAACACTTCAGGAGCAAATGCAGGCTATGGCAACTTTACTGCCACAGCTTATACAGTAGGACTTGGAAACGCTTTGACTATCACCATCACACCTGCTTGGAAAGCAACCAAATACAACGAAGGCTACAGCGTTTGGATAGATTACAACCGCGATGGCGATTTTGCAGATGCAGGAGAGCAAGTTACATCTCAAGCCATCACACAAGTAACCCCCATTACTAAATCATTCACAGTACCCGCTACTGCCTCACTTGGTACAACTCGTATGCGTGTGTCTATGAAATACAATGGTGTTCCTACTGCTTGCGAAGCTATCAGCTATGGCGAAGTAGAAGATTATACACTCAATATCGTAACGACTGCACGTGAAGCTATGGAACAAAGCGCAGGTGCTTCTACAGACTTTATTTTGTATCCCAATCCTGCCGCTGACAAAGTTACGGTTCGTTTTGAGAATACTGTAGAACAAAATAAAGGCACAATCACCATAGCCAATGCACAAGGACAAATCATCAAAACTCAAGAATTTGATGCACAAGAATTGGGTATGATTGAACAAATCATAGACCTACAAGGCGTACAAAAAGGCTTTTATTTAGTCAAAGTATCTGCCGAAGGTCTGAAAGAAGTCCGCAAACTCGTAGTAAGGAACGAGTAAAAAATAACTTGGACATTTTACTAATCTTTTGCGCTTATACTTCGTTGCAATATTCATTACAAAACACCGCTTTGCGCTTCTATTGCGCCTTGTCTAAGCACAAAATATCG
>JAAFJK010000461.1 GCA_013298105.1 Cytophagales bacterium | reverse complement strand
ACAGCTTTTGATGGTACATTTATTATCTATGACCAAGATGCCAAGCCTTTGAAACAGCTCTCGATGGAAGGCGGTTTTGGGGGGAAAGTAAATGCGATACTGCCCCAAAGCCCCACCAAAGCAGTCATTTGCTCAGAGGGGAAATTGCATATCATAGATACGCTCAAGGCTGAAATTGCCCAAACGTTTGTACTGAATGACAAATTAGTGAATTTTGATGATGTATATTGCCTCAGCGATACACAGTTTTTGGGAACAACTCTTTCTTACCTGCCCCGCCTGATAGACCTCGAAACGAATGCTATCACGCTGTATGATTTTCCATTTGCGCCTACACATTTTGTGCCTTTTGGCAAAAAACTACTCTTTACAAGCTATCCTACCTCACCACTCGATGTACAGAAAAAAGGGAAATACAGACAAGACCCGATAAGTATCGAAACGCCCACTTACAAGACCGTAAAAGGCTTAGAAGCTGAAAACCGTGATTTGGATAAGACAAGTTGCTTTTTCATGGCACAGGCAGGCAAGATGCAAGATGTAAAGGCATATTGGCTACCCGACCATGTGAAGCTAAATCAAAGATATGACAAGTCATACCCCATGTATGCCTATCCGATAGACAAGGTGCTTGTGGCAGTGCATTATTCGGGAAATGATTTGGTGATTTGGGACATACCTCAAGCGAAGGTTATCGTGGTCTTGGGTACAGAGGAGGAGTATTTGCCGTTTGTATGCGTGCGGGCAGGCAAGTTGTATGCTTTTGGAAAATCAGGCAAAATCACAAAATACAACACACAAAACTTTCAAGTGGAGGCAGTATTTGACCTTGCCTGCCCCAAGACAAACGCCCACGCGCTCTCGGCAGACCAAGATATACTCTTGTTCAGTGAAAATGAAACTTACCTTGTAGCGTGGGATTTGAAAACCGAAACTGTCCGCTTCAAAGTAAATCTAAACCTGAAAATAAACAAAATCGTGCTTCACGAAAATCGGCTATTCATAGGTACAAATGAGGGGAAATTATTTGCTTTTGAGATTTAAAAAATGGTTCTTAGAAAATTATGGCGGGATTTAGCAAAATCTACAGAATAGCCATTCTGTAAGAATCCCCTGTTTAGCATAAGCGCGGTGCTAAAGTGGTAAACAGATGCTTACAGCATGACTAATTCGCGGTGGGTTTCCGCAATAACTTTCGAAGAACAAAAAAAATAAACTAAAAAAAATTTGGTGCTTCAAAAAACATACTGTATTTTTGCACCTTGAAAAGCAAATCATTGTCAAACCCTAAACGCTAACCTCTAACTCCGTATGAAACAACTCTCCAACAAGAAGTAATTCAGGGTACGCCCCCGCAGCGCAGACTTGCGCCACATATTGTCGTACCTAAACGGTTTTGGTAGCATTTGTATTTGACAAGGGCTTTTAAGCCCTTTTTTTGTTTTTATAAACCTATCATCACCTCAAACACCCTCACAATCCTTGCTACAAATTCAGCAAGACTAAAAACATTCTGTATGGCAGAAGAAAAAACAATCAGACTTAATAAAGTCGCCAAAGAGTTCAGCAAACCTATCCAAACCCTTATCGTACATTTAGATAAAAAGGGATTCGGAAGTGCGTTTGATGCCAACTCAAAGATCACGCTCAAACAAGTGGAGATACTTGCCTCTGATTTCGGTATTTCGTTGAAAAATGCACCTATTCTGGAGCTATTCAACCCCGCGCCCAAGCCCGTAGAACAAGTGATTCCTCAAAAAACCGCTACAGTCGAGCAGACAGTAGATACCAAGCCAAAAGCTACACAGACGATTCCCCCTGCTGCCACTACAGAAGTAAAGGTAGAAAAAGAAATCAAAGAACCTGCCATCATCACTGCCAATACAGAACCTAAAACGGAAACGGAAACAAAAACAGACGACACTGCCAAAGATGTGTCAAGTGTTTCGAATAGAATACAAGGTCCCAGAATATTGGGTAAGATTGAATTGCCTGTCGAAAATAGAAAAGACCGATATAGCAATCCTTTCTCTGCAAACAAGGACAAAAGAAAAGAACAAGAAAAAGAAAGAAGAAAGGAACAAGACAAAGAAAGAGAAAAGAATCGACAAAAACAGCAAGACAATAACAATAATCAACAGAGAAAACAAAATACGCCCAAACCTGTCGAAAAGCCTATAGAGCAACCTACTACTACTACTGTCATAGCGCAAAAAGAGCCTGAAGCGGAAACAGAAGCCGACCTTCCTGTAGAGCTTATCAAAGCAAAAGGCGATACACTCAAAGGTTTGACTATTCTCGGGACTATCAGCTTGCCTACCTCAGACAAGAACAAGAAGAAAGACAATAACGCCGCCAATGACGAAAAACGCAAAAAACGTAAACGTAAACGCAAAGAAGGCGATAAAGTCGCTTCGAGTGATACAAAACCCCAAAATAACAACACAAACATACAAGGTAATAACCAAAACCGAAACAATAACAATCAAGGCAATAACCAAAACCGAAACAACAACAATCAAGGCAACAACCAAAACCGCACAAATAACAACAACAATACCAACACACAAGGCAATAACCAAAACCGCACAAACAACAATACCAATACACAAGGTAATAACCAAAATAGAACGAATACCAATACCAACAACAATCAAGGCAATAACCAAAACCGAAACAATAACAACAATCAAGGCAATAACCGCAATAACCGCAAACAACCCAATCAGGTAAGCAACAGTGATGTAAAATCACAAATCAAACAGACGCTTTCTGATATGCAAAAAGGCGGCGGCGGCAAAGGCAGAGGCTCAAACAAACGTATAAGAGGCAGACGCGATGCCCATGAGGGAGAAGCAGAAGAAGTAAGCAACATCTTGCGCGTAACAGAGTTTATTTCTACCAGCGAGTTGGCAAGTTTGATGAATGTTTCGATAACTGAAGTTATCTCGGTTGCTTTGTCAGCAGGTTTGTTTATCTCTATCAATCAACGCCTCGATGCTGAAACAATTGAATTTGTAACTTCAGAATTTAATTTTGAACCCGAATTTATCAGTCTAAGCGAAGATGTAGCCAATGAGATTGAAGAAGTAGTAGAAGCAAACCTTACACACCGCCCACCTATCGTTACGATTATGGGACACGTGGATCACGGCAAAACTTCCTTGCTTGATTATATACGCCGTACCAATGTTACTGCCTCCGAATCAGGCGGTATCACACAGCACATAGGCGCGTATGATGTTACAAACGAACATGGACAACGCATTGTGTTCCTCGATACACCAGGACACGAAGCATTTACAGCTATGCGTGCGCGTGGTGCGAAGGTTACGGACATTGTAATCCTTGTAGTAGCGGCAGACGACAATGTCATGCCTCAAACCAAAGAAGCTATCAATCACGCCAAAGTAGCCAATGTACCCATCATAGTGGCTATCAACAAGATAGACAAAAATGGCGCAGACCCTGAACGCATCAGAAAAGAACTTTCACAAGAGAACGTGCTTGTAGAGAGTTGGGGAGGCAAGTACCAAGAGCAAGAAATTTCTGCCAAAAAAGGTACTAATATCCCGCAATTATTAGAAAAAATATTGCTTGAAGCAGAACTCCTTGACCTCAAAGCTGACCCTATCAAAAAAGCGGGCGGAACTGTCATCGAGGCTACTCTTGACAAAGGCAAAGGCTATATCACTACGTTACTTGTCCAAAATGGTACGCTTAGAGTAGGTGATGTGGTACTTGCAGGCTCGCATCACGGCAAAATCAAAGCGATGATGGACCACAGAGGACAACGCCTCAAAGTCGCGCCACCCGCTACTCCAGTACAGATATTGGGCTTAGATGGTGCGCCCCAAGCAGGCGACATCTTCAAAGTGATGGATTCTGAACGCGAAGCACGTGAAGTCGCCTCCAAACGCGAACAAATCCTTCGCGCCCAAAGTGTACGCGCTACCAAAGGTATGACGCTCGAAGAAATAGGCAGAAGACGCGCCCTCAACAACTTCCAAGAACTCAAACTTATCATCAAAGGGGACGTGGATGGCTCTGTAGAAGCACTTTCGGATTCATTGCTGAAACTTTCTACTGAAGAAATCCAAGTCAATATCATTCACAAAGCCGTAGGACCTATCTCTGAAAGTGATGTGATGCTTGCCAGCACATCAGAAGCTATCATCATAGCCTTCCAAGTGCGCCCCTCGCCCAAAGCAAAACAAGCGGCAGACTTAGAAAAAGTACAAATCAAACCGTACTCTATCATCTATACTGCCATTGAGGAGATAAAAGATGCGATGGAGGGTATGCTTGCGCCTAAGATTGAAGAAAACATAGTCGGCAATGTAGAAGTACGCGATGTATTCAAAATTACGAAAGTGGGTACTGTCGCTGGCTGTTATGTTACAGAAGGATACATCAAACGCAATAACAAAGTCCGCCTTATCCGCGATGGCATTGTGGCGTATGATGGCGAGATTAGCGCGCTCAAACGCTTCAAAGATGATGTAGCCGAAGTGAAATATAACTACGAGTGCGGTATCAGCCTCAAAGGTTTCCAAGACATCAAAATTGGAGACATCATAGAATGTTATGAGCAGAAAGAAGTAAAAAGAACTTTGTAAAAACCAAAAAACAGCTTTTGCAGATGCAAAAGCTGTTTTTTTACCTCTCAATATTTTTGGCGTTCAGACAAAAAATGAAACTGTAATAAAAAACTTCAGACC
>JAAFJK010000075.1 GCA_013298105.1 Cytophagales bacterium | reverse complement strand
CCCAAGTCCGAAATAATTTCAAAATTGTAGCCTTTTGCCGCACAATAGGTTTCTAATAGGAGTTTCTGACGTTCCAAATCTTCTTTTTGGTCTGCTGAACTCACACGAGCATACGCCACTGTTAAGGTTTTCTCTTTTTTAGAACCTAACAAATCCGTAATTTCATATCGGCGGTGTCCACCTGTGGTTCTATGAGCGGTTATTTTACCTTCTTTTTCCCACAAACGAAGTGTTTTGGTCGTAACACCGAGTAATTCTGAGGCTTCTTGAATACTTATCACAGTGCAAAGTTACACATTACATCCATAAAAACAAATGAATTGTATAATTTTTTATAAAAATGTGCAAATATTTTTTACCTGTTTAAAGCCCTGAAGATGCCCTGAGACTTTTAGAATTTCAAAATTCATCAAGTTTTCTTTATAGAGGTTTGGACAAAACTCAAGAAGAACGCCTAATGGCTCGCTTGCAAAAACTTGAAAATGCCGTAGCTCAAAAGCGTGTTATTATTTTCTTGGGTAGGCAAACTAACATTTATCGAAAACTTATCAAAGCCCTCAATACACAATTTGAAATCCAATTTGTAAGCGACCATTCTTGGTCATCTTTGGGCTTTACGGAGCCTGGAATGAAAACATCTGACAATCGAATCAGTGTTATTCAGGCTTGCGAAACTGTAAAACGCTTGCCTGCCCTTTTTGCCACTGAATCTGTAGCACAAAAAAGTAGAATTATGTTTAGTTTAGACCATTATGATGTGTTTCACGCGCTTTCGGCTATGTATTCTGACTGCAACAAAATAGCCCGAAGCCATACAAAACCTTGCCTGCCTCCACTCGAACATTTTACATTTGCGCATACAGGGCTGACTGATTTGGAACTTGCGAATATAGTTCGAAATAAGTCTTGGTTTGCCTTGACTTCGTTTTGCAGAACGAATTTGGCAGGCAAGCCTGAAATACTGTCAGTAGAGCAAGTGGAGTGCGAATATGGCATAGTTTGTTTGGATAAATAGCTCTAATTTTCCGCGCTGTTTTCTCAAATAAAATACCTAACTTGCACTTCTAAAAAAGCAACGAAAATGCCTGTCATAGTTATTCCTACCCCTTATTTCAAAAAAGAGGCAAAGCCTTTGATAAAAAATTATGCTTCTTTGAAAGATGACTTGAAAGACTTTACAGAAAGCCTGAAAGAGAATACAAGGCAAGGCGATATGTTGGCTATAGCACCTGATATTTACAAAGTGCGTTTGGCAGTAAAAAGTAAAGGCAAGGGAAAAAGCGCAGGTGTACGGATCATAACATACGTAGAAGTTGTGGCAATGTTAGCACCTGAAAATGAGCAAGAACTACAAACAAAAGTGCGTTTAATCACAATCTATGACAAATCTGACTATGACACCATCGATTTGCAAGTGATAAGAGAGATTATACAAGAAACATTGGAAGAAGAACAAACTGAAAATGAATAACTTACAAGCTATCCAAGAACTCCTCCATAGTTGTTTCCTTTAGCTTGCCTGCCTGCATAGCACGTACTTCTGCTAAGGATTCTTTGATACCTGCTTTCATTTTTTCGTATTGCAGTTGTTTATTTACAGACGCTACAAATGCTTCCCACTCCTCCACAGGCATTTGGATATAAGGAGTTTGGTTATTCGTTTTTGTGATATATTCAAGGTTTTGAGGCAAGGCAAGATTCATCATATAGATTGTTTAGCTGTTTTATAACGCAAAAATAACGTAAAAATTTCAAAAAACATAAAACATGACACAAAATACAGAATTTCAAAATCTCTTATTGCTCTTAGAAAATGAAGACACATTTGAGTTAGGTCTGCAAATAGCCCAAAACTATGAAGCGGAATTTGAACAGCATTTTGGGTATAAATTGGAAGAGTGTAAAACTTTGATAAGACTTTTACGTGGTATCAAAAGACCTTTCAAAGAAATTACTGAATTGCAATTATTACAAAGTACTGTAGAAGAATTATCTTCAAGTTTTCTTTTACTCCCTTTTTTACAGGTTTTAAATTTGTCATCTAACCAACTTACAACCTTACCTGTTGAAATAGAAAAGTTAGAAAATTTGCAAGAGTTAGATTTGCGTAATAATCAACTTACTTCCTTGCCTGTTGAAATAGGTACGTTAGAAAAATTACAGTTTTTAAGCCTGGGAGTGAATCGATTGACTAATTTACCTACTGAGATAGGAAAATTGAGAAATTTGAAAGAATTGTTTTTACACCAAAATCAGTTGACTACTTTACTTGATGAAATTAGTAGATTGGAGGGATTAGAAGGTTTGTATTTATGTAACAATCAATTGAGTTACTTACCTACCAAAATAGTCGAGTTAAAAAAACTGGTTGCATTGGATTTATCATCTAATCAATTTAGTAATTTTTCTCCTGAAATAATATCCTTAGAAAATTTGATAATTTTAAGTTTTTCAGATAATCAATTGATTATCATTCCTGCTGAGATAGGAAAGTTAAAAAGACTACACACTTTAAATTTGTCATATAATCAGCTAACTTCTTTACCTGTTGAAATAGTTCAGCTAGAAAGTTTGCAAATTTTGGATTTAAGAGATAATCAGCTAACCACTTTACCTACCGAAGTAGGTGATTTAGAAAACTTGCAAAGTTTGTTTTTAAATAATAATGAACTTACTACTTTGCCCCAATCACTCAAAGAACAGAAAAACTGTAGGATTTATGTAACTCCTAACAATTCTTTGCGCGAATATGTGAAAAATTGGGAAAACGTATTCTTTGAATGATTTTGAGGGAAAATTAGCATCATTTTCAACATTTGCAATTAAAAACATCTTGCCCAAAAGTAGGAGGCAGGCAAGCCAACCAAACAAGCAAAAATAACGCGATTTTCAACATAAAAATATTCAAAAAAAATACTTGTAAATAGGCGAATTTCTTGCCAAATACACAAAAAATGCCTAACTTGCACCTCTAAAACGAAAAGAAAAAAGCAACGAAAATAAGTATGCAAGAAAACGAAGGAATTCCCCAAAATGTGTCCCTTGTCGATATCGAAAACGAGATGCAAACCGCCTATATCGACTATGCCATGTCGGTTATCGTGTCGCGTGCCTTGCCTGACGTGCGCGATGGGCTGAAGCCTGTCCATAGGCGCGTACTGTATGGTATGAACGACCTTGGACTGTCGGCAGGCAAGCCCTTCAAAAAATCAGCGCGTATTGTAGGCGAGATTTTGGGTAAATATCACCCTCATGGCGATAGTTCGGTCTATGATACGCTTGTGCGTATGGCGCAACCTTGGTCTTTGCGCTACACCCTCGTAGATGGGCAAGGTAACTTTGGCTCGATTGATGGCGACTCACCTGCCGCGATGCGTTATTGCATAGCGGGCAATACCCGCATCAAAACAGACAAGGGTCTGCTCAAAATAGCAGACTTAGTGCCTGATACTGAGTTGAATAGCGACTCGCCTATTGCCGTAAAAGTGCTTTCTTTGCACAAAGAAACGAACCAAGCTGTTACGTTTTTTAATTCAGGCAAACACCCTATTTATTCTCTCAAAACCTCTGAAGGTTTTACACTCAAAGGCACTGCCAATCACCCTGTTTTGGTATTTACCAAAGACATCGAAGGCAAGCCTGTCTATGCGTGGAAACTCATGGAAGAAATCAAAGCAGGAGATAGACTTGTGATTGATAGGACGCAGGAAAGTTTAGACAAAAAAACTATCTCGCCTGAAGAAAAATCTTTTATCACAAAATGCCTTGCAGAAAATACTTGGAAAGAAGAAATTTTTACTTTTTCTAAAGAAGCACAACAAACATTTTTGCAACAATTTCTTGCCCAAAACTCAGAATTCGACTTGCCTACCGCACAAGATTTGCAAATTCTTTTGCTTGAGTTTGGTGTAGTGGCGAAAATAATTGCCCAAAAAGCTCCCAACCCCAAAAGGGAGATGTTTAGCTTGAGTTTTACGGCAAAAAATAATGTTTTTGGTTTGCAAACGCAAACTTTTAATGATGCAAAGCATCTCCCCTTTGGGGCAGGGGGCTTTTTACTTGCCTACATAGCACAACGCAGGCAAGAAAACCCTACTTTACAACAAATTGCCTTGCCTGAAATCGTGCAAGTGGTTAATCAACTGCATTTGCAAGTATTGTTTCAGCAATTTGTAGCAGACCGCTACTACTTTGCTACTGTAGAAAATTGCGAACTTTTGCCTGAAGAAGAAGTCGTGTATTCTGTGAAAGTAGATAGTCATTGTCATTCGTTTGTGGCAAATGGATTTATCAACCACAATACCGAAGCTCGCCTACAGCGCATCGCTGAAGAAATAATCAATGACATCAACAAAGAAACCGTTGATTTTCAGGGCAATTTTGATGATTCGTTGCAAGAGCCTACTGTGATGCCTTGCAAAATTCCGCACCTACTTTTGAATGGTAGTTCAGGGATTGCGGTGGGTATGGCTACCAATATGGCACCCCACAACCTGAATGAAGTCGTAGATGGCATCATTGCTTATTTGGACAACAACGACATCACAGTACGCGAACTCATGCAGTACGTACCCGCGCCTGACTTTCCTACAGGTGGCTTGATTTATGGCTATCAAGGCGTGAAAAATGCGATGGAAACAGGGCGCGGACGCATCATCATGCGAGCAAAAGCCGAAATAGTAGAATCCAAAACAGGCAAAACGCAAATCATTGTAACAGAAATACCTTACATGGTCAATAAGGCAGTGATGATTGAAAAAACAGCTGACCTCGTACATGAGAAAAAAATAGAAGGCATTTCGGATTTGCGGGACGAATCTGACCGCGAAGGGTTGCGCATAGTCTATGACCTCAAGCGTGATGCTGTGCCTATGGTCGTGCTGAACCAACTTTACAATTATACCGCCCTACAGTCGTCTTTTGGCGTGAACAATGTGGCACTTGTGAAAGGCAGACCACATACATTGAACCTTAAGCAACTGATGGAATATTTTGTGGAACACCGCCATGACGTAATCTATCGCAGGACAGTTTTTGAACTCAAAGAAGCTAAGGCAAGACAACATATTTTAGAAGGGCTTTTGATTGCACTCGACCATTTAGACGAAGTAATCAAACTCATTCGTGCCTCAAAAGATGCAGAAACTGCCCGCGAAGGTTTGATAGCTACTTTTGGACTTTCTGAAATTCAGGCAAAAGCCATTCTTGAGATGCGTTTGCAACGCCTTACAGCTCTTGAGCGCGATAAAATCCAAGACGAATACAAAAAAATCACAGAACTTATCATTTATTTGGAGTCCATTTTGGCTGACAAGGCTTTGCGCACCCAAATCATCAAAGACGAGCTAACAGAAATGAAAGCCAAGTATGGCGATAAACGCCGTACCGAAATCATCTATGATGCAGGCGAGTTTACAGATGAAGACATGATTCCAGAGGAAGATTTTATCATCACGATTTCTCATTTGGGCTACATCAAGCGCACACCGCCTTCAGAGTTCCGTTTGCAGGCAAGGGGCGGGGTTGGTACACGCGGCATTGCGAAAGGCGAAGACTTTAACGAGCATTTGTTGGTGGCATCTACCCACGACTATCTGCTTATTTTTACCAAATCGGGCATTGTGCATTGGATTAAGGGCTACCAAGTTCCCGAAGGCAACCGCACCGCCAAAGGTCGCGCTATCCAAAACCTCCTTCAAATAGACAAAGACGACAAAATAAAAGCCGTTTTGAATGTCCGAAATTTGGGCGACAAGGATTTTTGCGACAATCACTTCATCATCATGTGTACTGAAGGTGGGGTTATCAAAAAAACCGAACTTTCTGCCTTTATGAAGCCACGTCAAGCGGGTATTCGCGCCATCAATTTCCAAGAAGGCGACAATTTGCTTGATGTAAAACTCACAAATGGCAACAATGAAATCATTTTAGCAGTTCGTTCTGGGCGTGCCATTCGTTTCCATGAGGAAAAAGTACGCGACATGGGACGTACTGCGATGGGTGTGCGTGGCATTACGCTTGATGAAGATGGCGATGACCGCGTAGTGGGTATGGTTGCCTTGACACGCGAAAATATCACGCTTTTGGTGGTTTCCGAAAATGGTTATGGCAAACGCTCTGAATTAGACGAGTACCGCATCACGAATAGGGGAGGCAAGGGCGTTAAAACCCTCAACGTAACAGAAAAAACAGGCAAGCTCGTAACGATTACGGAGGTAGAAGACTCGGATAACTTAATGATTATCAACAAGTCGGGCAACCTTATTCGTATGTCGGTAGGCGAGATGCGTGTGATTGGCAGGGCTTCGCAAGGGGTGCGTCTGATACGTCTGCAAGAAGATGACAGCATTGCTTCAGTCGCACTTATCAAAAATGTGATAGGCGAAGAAACGGAAGAAACCTTGCCTACGGAGGGGGAAACTGCCTTGCCTACCGAAGAAGGTGAGAAGGTTGTGGAGGCTTAGAATGAATAGAAAAGGCTGTTTCAATTTTGGGACAGCCTTTAAAATAAAACTGATTGCTTATGAATGCTCCAAAATATGATTACAAAAGCGATAATGATAATCTTGTGTACATTTTTTTTAGTGTGGGTAAGAAAATTATTACCAAAATCGTGGTATATGAACCTATAGATGCCAATACTTATAATCTTGCCTTTGGTGATTATGACCTTGTAAATCAAACAATAGATGACAAATCTATCTCAAATAATGGTGATAAAGTCAAAGTATTGGCTACTGTTATTCAAACTATACGCGATTTTTTCCAAGTATATCCTTCCATTGGTCTGCAAATTCAAGGTAGTACATCTACTCGTACAAAGCTATACCAAAAAATTATTCGTGATAACTTGGCTGAAATTGAAACGGAATTTAAAATATTTGCGTTAAGAGAAGGAGAGATTATGATTGAAACTCCTAATTTCACGCTTGAATATGAACGCTTCTACATTTATAAAAAATAAAACCTATTAAAACTATGAAAAAGGACAAATTAACCATTGTACTTGATGCAGATGTTATTCTTCAAAGTATCAAACAAAAATATGGAGAAAAAACCATCATCTCAGAAAAA
>JAAFJK010000803.1 GCA_013298105.1 Cytophagales bacterium | reverse complement strand
TTCAAGCACAGATACGCGAGCTAATAATCCTCTTATTAGCTCATGTAGTTCTGAAATATCCATACTTGAATCCATAACGCAAAGATAGCAAAAAATAGACACTTTTGCAACCGTACTAAATAGTTACCTAAAAATCAAAATAAACATTCAAAATGATTATTAAATATACTTTTACTAATTTTAATAGAAATAAATAAAAGTTTATTTAACAAAAAAAAAGTAGGGTACAGTAAGTGCGCTCTTTTGTCCTCTACAAAAATTGTCAGAGAACCAAAACTATTTGCAGGACTTCAGCATACACTTTTGCAAAAAATAATATTTTTGTTTACCTTTGCCCTACTAAAATCGAAACCGCGCGTTTTGGTATAACCGTAAATCAAAAATCATACACCGTAAATATGTCCTTACCTACCCGCTCGACTGACTGGAAGCCCTTACAAGTATATGCAAAAATATTTCCAAACCATATCCCTATACTGGAACAGATAGCTGAAGGCTGGTATGCAGAAGGAAATTATCCCAAAGCACTCAAGTTTTTTGAGCAAATACTTGAAATAAATTCTAAAAAACCACTTAACTTTGGTCATGTAGGCAATAGCTATGAAGAAGGTGCAAAAGATTATAAACGTGCCGCCTCTTTTTATGAACGTGCGCTAAGGGTGTTGGGTACACACGATACTTGGCTCATGCAACGGCTCGGCTGGTGCTATATCCAATCCCAACAATATGAAAATGCCATTGATGTTTTTGAGAATCATTGCCAACAAGTCCCCTCTGACGGCTGGTCTTGGGGAAAACTGGGCTATGCCCATCAGATGATGAAGGAATATCAAAAAGCATTACAAAACCACCTGCAGGCAGATAAAGTAGGTACAAGCGAACACGCTTGGAATTTAGGAAATATAGGTTACTGTTATCAAATGGTGGGTGACTACAATACCGCGCTGAACTACCATCTTAGGTCTGAACAAATAGACCGTAATGACATTTGGAATCTTAAAAATGTAGGCTACTGTTACCAAAAAGCCGCTAATAACTATTCTGAAGCCCTTGCCTACCATCAGCGCGTATATGACGAAGACCCTACTGATGTCTGGAATATAAAAAATGTGGGCTACTGCCAACAACAGCTTGGCAATTATGAAAAAGCCATCAAATTCTTTTATTTGGTAGAAAAAATATTGCCTGACGATACTTGGAATTTGGGCAATATCGGCTACACTCTACAGCGCATGAGTCGCCATAAAGACGCGCTACAGTGTCACCAAAAAGTCTATGACATTGATGCACATGATTCGTGGAATAGGTATCAGCTTGGATATTGCTATTTTACACAATACAACCTCGAAGAAGCCGATTTTTATCTGCAAGGTGATGACGATAAATACGCGCTCCTACATCTCGGCAGTGTGCATTTAGTCAAAGGTCAGCACTATTTGGCTCTCGAAAAATACAAAGCAAGCCTTGAAATGTTTGGTAGTTACTATAGCTTTATCGCTACTTTCAATTTAGACCGCGTACAGTTGCAAGGCGATTATGGCGTATCTGCACAAACTTGCGACTCCATAGCCGAAGAACTCGAAACGTACAGCCAAACACTTTAGGTTTACGATTTTTGATTTACGAATGAATTTAGTTCTTTAATTATTTTTTCGCGGTCTTTTTTTTCGGATTGACAACCGAAAAAAAATAAATGACCACTGATTCAATTCAAAAAATACCCTGTTAAATTTTCTCTTGTATGCACCAACTTTCAGGCATTGATGCCTCCTTCTTATACTTAGAAACCCCCCGTTCGCCTATGCACATTGGGGGCGTGTATATCTTCGCGCCACCTGCGGGTAGCTCGATGACGTTTGAAGTTTTCAAGCGTTATATAGAGTCCAGATTACATCTTTTCAAGACCTTCAGGCAAAAAATCATGTTCTCGCCTTTGGGTTTGGGGCATCCGTATTGGGTCGATGACGAAGATTTTAACCTCACAAATCATTTGTTTCACATTGCTTTGCCCAAACCCGCAGGCAAGAAAGAACTCATGGAAGCCTCTGCACAGTCCTTTTCGCGCCTACTCGATAGGTCAAAACCATTGTGGGAAATTACTTTTGTGGAAGGACTGAGCGGTATGGAAGGCGTACCCGAAAATGCGTGGGCTATGATTAGCAAAGTGCATCATGCCGCTATAGATGGCGCATCAGGCGCGGAGATGATGGCGGCTATCCTCAATCTTACGCCCCAATCAGAAGAAATACCCGCGCCTTATCCTTGGCAACCCGAAAAAGTCCCTACCCAAATGGAACTCCTCACGAATAACGCTTGGCAGATACTCGATGTACCTGTAGAGGTAGGCAAGTTTGCGGTAGATACTGTAAAAAACAGCGTAGGTACGCTTATAGAGGCTTTTGCGAATGTAGTCCAAACGCCTCCTATGCCTTTCACAGCCCCACAGTCGGCTATGAATATTACCATTACAGCCAGCAGAACTTTTGCAGGGGTAGAATTGCCTTTGAAAGAAATCAAACAAATCAAAAATGCAGTGGGCGGTGTTACTGTCAATGACGCAGTTTTGGCGATATGTGCAGGTGCTTTGCGAAGTTATTGGAAACGCAAGGGCGACTTGCCTGCCAAATCGATGGTAGCCATGTGTCCTATCTCGGTACGCACAGAGGAGCAAAGACAAGATATGGGCAATCAAGTGTCTGCCATGCTCGTGTCTTTAGCTACTCAAGAAGAAGATGCGTTCAAGCGTTTGTTGTTGATTTCAGAAAGTTCGCAAGGCTCCAAAGTTTATAGCAAAGCCATTCGTGCGAATGAATTGATGAATTTTGTGCCTTCTACGCTTGCTTCGCTTGGTTCGCGCTTGTATGTAAGTATGCGCTTGGCAGAGATGCACAGCCCATTTTACAATTTAGTCATCACAAATGTACCAGGTCCGCCCGCTTCGCTCTATCTGCAAGGCTCAAGATTGATAACGCATTTTGGGACTGCGCCTGTACTTGATGGCTTAGGCTTATTGATAGTCGTATTCAGTTACCACGACAAACTGTCGGTAGCCATTACTTCTACGCGCGAAATTATACCTTCGGCTACCGAACTTGAGCAGGACTTTGTCGCTTCTTTCCAAGAACTATACGAAGAAACAGTCATAAAAGCAGTAAAAAGGTAAACTTCACTCTTAAATCGTGCATCTCTCTTATGATACTCATTGACAATGAAAACAACTACGACCCGCGCATCAACCTCGCACTTGAGGAGTATGTCGTCCGCAATTTTGAGGCAGACCAAGATTACCTACTTTTTTATGTGAATCAGCCTTCTGTCATCATAGGCAAACACCAAAACACAGTAGAAGAAATCAATGCCACGTATATTCAAGAAAATGGCATCATAGTCATTAGGCGAATCTCGGGTGGTGGGGCAGTCTATCACGATTTTGGAAATTTGAATTTTAGCTTTCTCACGCGCTATGATTCGAAAAAAGTGAATAATTTTATCCAATTCGTACAGCCTATAGTAGATGCGCTCAAGGCTTTGGGCGTACCCGCAGAGATGACAGGGCGCAACGACATTGTGGCTGAAGGCAGGAAAATATCAGGCAATGCCCAGTTCTCCACTACCAAAAAAATGTTCAGTCATGGGACATTGCTTTTTGATGCCAATATAGAAAGTGTGGTAAATGCTCTGAATGTTTCAGGCGATAAAATCACTTCCAAAGGCATTCAATCCGTTCGTAGCAGAGTTGCAAACATCAAAGAATTTTTGAGTGCGCCTTTAGATTTAGCAGGCTTCAAAAAAACCCTCCTTGCCTCCCTATTCGCAGGCAAGGCAGAAATCCCTACTTATAAGCTCTCTGCCCAAGAATGGGAGGCAGTGCATCAGCTCTCACGCGAAAAGTATCAAACATGGGAGTGGAACTATGGACGCTCACCTGAGTTCAATATTCAAAAGAAAAACCGTTTTGATTTTGGGCAAATTGATGCACGCATATGTGTAAAAGAAGGGGCTATCACAGAGCTAAAGTTTTATGGCGACTTCCTCAGTCATGGCGAGCCGTCCGAGATTGAAGCAAGCCTCATAGGTACAAGATATACTCAACAAGAAATAGCTAAAGTCCTTCAAAGTAAAGACTTGGCGCATTATTTTGGCAATATATCCGCAGAAGATTTTACTAAATTTTTGTGTGATTTGGCATAAAAAATAAAAAGCGAACCAAAGGTTCGCTTTTTATTAATGGATCTAAAAACCACTTAAAAAACATATAATATGCCCTTGATGGGTGTTGAGTCTGTTTTTTAATATCAAAACTTTGTTGTTGTTTTGACATTACAAAGGTAGGCAAGATTTGCATAGCTTGTTGTTACAGAAATGTAAATAATGTTAATGAAAAGTTAAATCTTTTTATTTTCAAAAAAATGATGTATTTTATTCAAAGCAACTTTGGCACCCAGAAAGAGTAGTTATTGCAAAATTTCGTTTATTTTTGCCTCTATGAAAAAACTTCTCTTTCTTGCTTTCCTGCACCTTGCCTACGCGGGGGCAGGCAAGGCGCAAAACAAGCCCATGCAACCTTTGTATCAAAGTGATGCCTTCACAGTTTTTCCTGATAAAGTCGTACAAGGCAAAAACGAGGCGACTATAGTTTCGCCCACGCATATCAAATCAAACTACAAAAGCCCCGCCAATGCGCAATTTTCGCGCTTTGTGATTTTTAAATTCAGCATCAACGAAAAAGATAACGAATCCCCAATAGGCGAAGACCACAGAATGCACATATTGGACAATATGCACGTTTCGCCTGACCTCACGTTTGGGAAACCATTTGCTTCTAATCTATTCATGCCTCCGCAAAC
>JAAFJK010000753.1 GCA_013298105.1 Cytophagales bacterium | reverse complement strand
GCCAAGAACGACGAACAGCAATTTGTAACCATTCCGAACCAGCTCATAAACCCACTCAAAGAATGGATAACAGACAAAAAACGCACTACATCTGATTATCTTTTTGGCGAAAACGGCAAGCCCCGCAAGATAAATTATTTTTATACACATTGTAAAAAAATAACTGAAGCCCTGCATATAGGCAATGATGCCACGCTATACAGTTGGAAACACACAGGCGCAGTATTTTTTTACAAACAAACAAAAGACATTGTAAGCCTCCAAAGGCAGATACGCCATGCCAATTTAAGCGAAACACAAGGCTACCTGCATAGTTTGGGGCTTACAGAAAACCAAGTAGCAAAAGATAACTTTCCAACTATCTAAAATTATATTGGGTAAAAATTACCCAATATAAAAAGCGAACCCGCCAAGCCTCCAAATCGGAGGCTTTTTTTATGCTTCATAAGCTCAAAAAAGTGCATTATTTTAGGCTCTCTCTACAAAATCAAAACACAGATAACACAGCCTAAAAAGCACCTTTGTAGTAACTAAATTAGGGGTAAAAAGTCAAAAAAAGCCAAAAAATAAAAATGTAGTAACTTGATTTTTTGGAAACGTAGAGAGAGCGCGAAGTACCACGTTTTTTATAAATCTTGAAATAGTACAATTATTTTTCAAAAATTGCATATCTGCACCCGATACAATTTTATGAAATTTGGGCAAAAAATGTAAACGTAGAGAGAGCTTTTTGGCGATTTTCAGTTACTACAAACCCGATTTGTAGTAACTAAGTTACTACAAAAAAAGTGCTTCTACTCTCTCAAAATTGCATTTTTTAAGCATTGTAGTAACTGTAGTAACTGTAGTAACCTAAAAAGGTAACTTTCTTTTGAGAGCCTCTATAACTCATAAAACGTAGAGAGAGCCGAGATAACGCAATTACTTAAAATCTATGAATAATACAATAAATAAGCCTATTTGTAAATATCTCTCAAATGTATAGTATTTTTAATGTATCTGTATAGGCTATATACATACTGTTGTACTATTTAAAGACTAACACCCCTTAAAACGCTGTTTTAAGGGGTGTAATTGTACTGGTAGAGAGGGAGGGATTCGAACCCCCGGACCTGTAACAGTCAACGGTTTTCAAGACCGCCGCATTAGACCACTCTGCCACCTCTCTGAATTATAGTGCAAAGATAGTATGTGTTTTTTAGATTTCCAAACTTTAAAGAAAATATTTTAATTGGTTAGAGATATTTTTATTTTAAAATTTTGATTATCAATATTTTATTTTTTAAGTTTTATGAAAGAAGTCAAAAAATAATTGTTTTTCAAACCCTACTAATTAACTTTGCACCATGAACAATCTCCTCGAAACTGCGCAAAAATTAGGCTTGTTGCCTGAAGAATTAGACAAAATAAAGGAAATCTTGGGACGAGAACCCAATTTTACAGAACTGAGTGCTTATTCCGTGATGTGGTCTGAGCATTGTTCCTACAAAAACTCCATAGTTTGGCTCAAGACCTTGCCTAAGTCAAAAAAGGGTAACGGGATTTGGGGTAAACAGGTAAACGGAGCGAATGAAGATACTCCCCCTGCGGGGGCTGGGGGGCTTCCTTCGGGAGTTGGCGGGCTATTGGTAGAAGCAGGGCAAGAAAATGCAGGCTTGGTCGATATTGGCGATGGCTTGGCGTGTGCCTTCAAGATAGAATCGCACAATCACCCTTCTGCCCTCGAACCCTATCAAGGCGCGGCTACAGGCGTGGGTGGCATCAACCGCGACATTTTCACGATGGGTGCAAGACCTATTGCCCAACTGAATACGCTTCGTTTTGGCAATCCTACGCATGAGCGCACCAAGTTTTTGATGCGTGGCGTGGTGAAAGGCATTGGCGATTATGGCAATGCGTTTGGCGTGCCTACAGTGGGCGGAGAAGTATTTTTTGATGAATGTTACCATACCAATCCGTTGGTAAATGCGTTTTCTGCGGGCATCTTAGAAATTGATAAAATGGCTTCGGCTACTTCTTACGGGGTGGGCAATCCTGTGTTTATCGTGGGTTCGGCTACAGGCAAGGACGGCATACATGGCGCGGCTTTCGCCTCCAAAGACATCACTGCGGACTCTATCAAAGACTTGCCTGCCGTACAAGTAGGCGACCCTTTTCAAGAAAAACTACTTTTGGAGGCAAGTTTAGAAGTGATTGCTTCGGGTCACGTGATAGGTATGCAAGACATGGGCGCGGCGGGCGTTATCTGCTCTACTGCCGAAATGAGCGCGAAAGGCGAACATGGTATGCGCATCGACTTGGACAAAGTGCCTTTGCGCCAAGCGAATATGCATGGCTGGGAAATTTTGCTTTCAGAATCACAAGAGCGTATGCTCGTGGTAGTAAAAAAAGGGCAGGAACAAGCCATTTTAGATATTTTTGAAAAATGGGATTTGAATTGTGTCGAGATAGGCGTTGTAACAGACACGAAACGCCTTGAGTTTTATCAACATGGCGAAATGATTGCAGACTTGCCTGCCGAATCTTTAGTGTTGGGAGGTGGCGCACCTGTCTATAAAAGAGAGTGGAGCGAACCTGCGTATTTCCAAGCATTTCAAAAATTTAACATCAATACGGTAGCCGAGCCTAAGACTACAGGCGAGTTTACCAAAATCCTTACGCACTTACTTTCGCACCCCAATATCGCCTCGAAACGTTGGGTTTATGAACAATACGACTCGATGGTAGGCACTGCCAATGCCTCTACGAATGCCCCTGCTGACGCGGCGGTGGTATTGGTAAAGCACCCGAAGGGAGGCAAGGCAAACCGCGCTATAGTCATCACAGTAGATTGCAACGGCAGATACGTTCATGCCAATCCCGAAATAGGCACGATGATAGCGGTTTGCGAATCGGCGCGAAACGTGGTTTGTGCGGGAGGCGAGCCTGTAGCCATTACGAATAACCTGAACTTTGGCAATCCTTACAACTTAGAAGTTTATTGGCAATTCGTGGGGGCAATAAAAGGTATGAAAATGGCTTGTGAGGCATTGAATACACCTGTTACGGGTGGAAACGTGAGTTTCTACAATCAGTCGTCTTCGGTAGGCAAGGCGGGTGGAGATGTAAATAATGCAGTCTTTCCTACGCCTACGATTGGTATGTTGGGTGTGATGGATAATCTTGCCTACCAAACCACGTTGGATTTCAAACAAGCGGGAGATTTGATTTATTTGGTAGGCAAGTCGCAAGAGGACATTGCTTGTTCGGAATATTTGTATTCCTACGTGGGCATCAAAGGTTCGCCTGCCCCACATTTCAATCTGGAGGAAGAAGTAAAAACACAAAAAGCAATTTATGACCTTATCCGCAAGGGTTTGCTACAGTCTGCGCATGATGTGGCAGATGGTGGGCTACTCGTGGCATTGGCAGAAAGTAGTTTTCATAGAGATTTAGGTTTTGCGATAGCTACAACACAAGCTATGCGGGCTGATGCGTTCCTTTTTGGGGAGGCGCAAAGTCGTGTAGTGGTGTCTATCTCGCCTGAAAAAGAGGCGGATTTCCTTGCCTACCTGCAACAAAATGGCGTACATCACGCCAAACTTGGCACTGTTACCAAGCAAGATTTCGCGGTTGATGGGGCTGTAGTCTTGCCTACCGACATGGCTAAGGGTTTGTATATGAATACGTTGGGTGAGATGATGGAGGGTTAAGAAATACTTTGCGAAAACCCTCAAATTTTTTGGGGGTTTTTGAAACTCTTTTACTCAAACCATTGTTTTCTTGTTGTATTTGACAAATAAAACAAATTATGAGTAAAAACAAAGGTTTTGAGATTGATTTCTTACCAGTAGGCGAAGGAACTAAAGGTGGTGATGCTATAGTTCTTAGATTTGGAAACCTACTTAGTGACATACCAGAACAAACAGTAGTTGTTATTGATGGCGGTTACCAAGCAGATGGTGTAAATCTTGTAAATTTTATTAAATCAAATTACAAGACTAATATAATCGACTTAGTTATTCTGACCCATCCTGACAAAGATCATGTTTCTGGATTGCGTGAATTATTTAAAGATGAGGAACTTGAAGTAAAAAAATTGGTAATGCACCGTCCATGGGTAAATACCAAAATCAATACTTCCTACTTTAAAGACGGAAGATTAACAGAAAATAGTCTAAACAAAAAACTTGCAGAAGCTTTTAACTTAGCATACGAGCTTGAAAGTTTAGCTCTCAAAAAAAAAGTAGAAATTGTAGAGCCAACTTTAGGCAAATCATTCTTTGGGGGAGTATTAAAAATAATGGGTCCCAATTTGAGTTTTTATAGGGAGTGTCTAATAAATTGCGAAAAAACACCTCAATCTAAAAGCTTAGGTAACATACTTTCAAAAGCTTATAGTAACCCAAATGATTATGGTTATGAAAAATATGTAAAGGGGCGCATAAAATGGTATGAAGACGAAACCACTAATCTTGTAAATCAAACAAGTGTAATATCATTCATTGATTATGAAGAAATACAAATTTTATTAACAGGAGATACTGGAAAGCAAGGCTTATTAAATGCTTTTCAATACATGGAAGCTAATGATATAGATTTACAAAGCCTCAAAATTTTCCAAGTCCCGCATCATGGTAGTAGGAAAAATATAAATAAAAATATCTTACAATCATTTAATGCTAATTTTTGTATTATATCTTGTCCAAAAGAAGGTGAGCCTAAACACCCTTCAAATCGTTTAATTAACTTGATGAATGAGTTAGAACACAACGTCTATGTTACACAAGGTAGTCAATTGCATTGGGGAATTAATTGCCCTAAAAGAAACTCATCACCTGCTGACCCTAAAGAAACATTTTCACAAATAGAAACTTTATGATGAACAATATTAAAACTGTTTGTATAGATTTAGATAATACCATACTTCATTTTGAAAGTTGGGAAGGTGAACATATTTTTGGTAAGCCTATAGAGGGTGCTATTCAAGCACTATCGAAATTGAAAGAAAATGGCTACACAATAATTATTCACACGACAAGAGCTAACAAGCAATTGATAGAACAAGAGCTAAATATGTATCAAATACCTTTTGACTACATAAATGAGAACCCAAAACAACCATCAAATTCACTTGGAGGTAAAACTCTGGGTGACATTTATGTAGATGATAGGGCTATTCAATTTGATGGTAATTGGACAACAACTTTAGAAAAAATATCCTCATTTGAAACATGGGAAAAGAGAAAGATGACAGAACAGTCTGATGATTTTTTAAATGCTTCAATAGGTTTTTTAAAAGAAGATTTTAGCCAAAGTTACCAACAAATGAGGCATTATGATAATCTGATAATAAATATCATAACCTTTAGTTTTGTGCAACTTTTATTTGGGATAGGTGCCGCTTGGGGAGTGTATAATTTTGATAAGTCGAAAGATAATGCTCAACTTCTCAATGAAAATTATCGTTTTGTAATAGTTGCTATTCTATTTATTTGTTACTTATTTTGTATATTTGCCTGTTTTCAGATATACAA
>JAAFJK010000460.1 GCA_013298105.1 Cytophagales bacterium | reverse complement strand
GGCATGATGAAAGGCTATTTTATCCCCAAAGATGAGTATTTCCAATCCGAAAAATTCAGCAAAGTCCTTCGCTATGTCCAAAAAAATGCCCGCACCACGCGCCTCAAAGAAGAAAAACAACGCCAAATTATCACTTTTGCAGACTGCCACTCTATCCGAAAGGCAAAGCAGGTGCTGGAAGATTTAAAAAATTGACGATTTGAGATGTACGATTTACGTTGCCTGTGTACGTAGGCAAGGTGTTTTACCCCAAAATCCACAAACAACTAAAAAATTATGTATTATTGGCTTGACGAATCTCTAATTTTCCCGCCCGTAACAGAAGCAGACAAATATGGCGTTTTGGCACTTGGCGGAGATTTATCCACCGAGCGACTGTTGCTTGCGTACAGTTCAGGCATATTTCCTTGGTACAACGAAGGCGAACCCATCGTTTGGTATTCACCTAATCCACGTTTTGTACTTTTTCCCGATAAGCTGAAAGTAAGCAAAAGTATGAAACAAATACTCCGAAAACAGGAATTTATCGTAAGTTTAGATACAGATTTTCGGGGCGTGATGACACATTGCCAACAGGCAAAACGCGAAGGACAACAAGGGACATGGATAACGAATGATATGCTTGAGGCGTATTGCCTTTTGCACGAAAAGGGCTATGCACATTCGGTAGAAGTTCGGCAGGCAGGCAAGCTCGTGGGTGGTCTATATGGCGTTTCGTTGGGGCGAATATTTTTTGGTGAGTCTATGTTTGCGCACGTCAGCAATGCCTCCAAAGTAGGCTTTATTACGCTGGTAGGCAAGTTGATTGAGCGCGACTTTCAGCTCATAGACAGCCAAGTCTATACAGCGCATTTAGAAAGTTTGGGTGGAGAATCCATATCGCGCAAAAAATATATACAATTATTGGAAACTGCCATAGCCGCCAGCCCTACCATACAAGGCAAATGGACAGATTGGTAAAAAACCTTGCCTGCCCACACTATAGTGGGCAGGCAAGGTTTTGCAATTTTTTTTACCTCCACGCCTTGTAAGCGTTTATCAAGCCGTTTGTGGAGGCATCATGCGAAGTTACGTTTTCTGTATTTTGCAACTCAGGCAGTATGCGGTTCGCAAGCTGTTTGCCGAGTTCCACGCCCCATTGGTCAAAACTAAAAATATTCCAAATCACGCCTTGCACAAATATTTTATGCTCATACATAGCTACCAACGAGCCAAGTGTACGCGGCGTGAGCTTTTTGTAAAGGATAGAATTGGTGGGCTTATTGCCTTCAAATACCTTGAAAGGCGCGAGCTTTTCTATAGCATCTGCCGACTTGCCTTCTTTTTGCAATTCTGCGACCACTTGCGCGTGTGTCTTGCCTGCCATGAGTGCTTCGGTTTGGGCAAAGAAATTCGCCAATAACTTCTCGTGGTGGTCTGTGAGCGGGTTTTGACTTTGGGCAGGAGCCAAAAAGTCGCAAGGAATAAGGCGCGTACCTTGATGAATAAGTTGATAAAAAGCGTGTTGCCCATTCGTGCCAGGCTCGCCCCAGATGATAGGACCTGTAGCGAAATTTACTTTTTCGCCATTGCGCATGATGGTTTTGCCGTTACTCTCCATATTGCCTTGTTGAAAATAGGCAGGAAAGCGATGCAAATATTGGTCATAAGGCAAAATAGCTTCACTCTCTGCGCCCCAAAAATTGACGTACCAAATCCCAATCAAAGCCAGTAAGGTAGGCAAGTTTTCTTGCAAAGGCGCGGTTTGAAAATGTGTATCCATTGCCTCTGCGCCTTCCAAAAACGCCTTAAAATGCGCAAAGCCCAGCGTGCAGGCAAGGGGCAAACCTATGGCAGACCATACTGAATAGCGACCTCCTACCCAATCCCAAAAACCAAACATATTCTCGGTAGCTATCCCAAACTTGCCTACCGCCTCCGCATTGGTAGAAAGTGCCACGAAATGCTGGGCTACAAACGCCTCATTTTTAGCACTTTGGAGAAACCATGCTTTGGCGGAGTTTGCATTGGTCATAGTTTCTTGAGTCGTGAAGGTCTTAGAAGCAATGATAAAAAGGGTTGTTTCAGGGTTTACCTTCTTGAGTGTTTCTACCAAATGCGTGCTGTCTATATTCGAAACAAAATGCGCCTTGAGATGCGCTTTACGGTAAGGCTGTAGGGCTTCATAGACCATCAGAGGTCCCAAATCTGAACCGCCAATGCCAATATTCACAATGTCTGTGATGCTTTTGTCTGTATAACCTTTCCACGCGCCTGTATTGACCTTGCCTGCGAATGCCTCCATGCGTGCCAGCACTTCGCGTACATCAGGCATGATGTCCTTGCCTTCAGTCGTTACGGGGGTGCTTGCTGTGTGGCGCAAAGCCGTATGCAAAACCGCCCTGTTTTCGGTTTCATTGATTTTTTCGCCTCCAAACATAGCCTTTATCGCTTGCGGGAGTTCAGTTTGGTAGGCAAGTTGCGTAAGGAGGTCTAAAGTTTCGGCAGTCAGGTGGTTTTTGGCATAATCCAACAAAATGTCCTCAAACTGTATAGAAAACTGCGCAAAACGTTGTGTATTTTGCGCAAAGAGTTCGCGTAAATGCGTGTGTTTTGTGGCTTCAAAGTGCGTTTGGAGGCTTTTCCAAGCGTCTGTAGTCGTGGGGTTGATGCGAGAGAGCATATTGAAGAATAGTTTTTTTGCAAAAATAAGCATAAACCAAAAAATAAAACTATCTTTGAGGCTAAAATAATAACGTAAATGAAGATGAAAATTATTTTTGTCCTTGTCTTTGGATTGTTTTGCGCAAGCAAGGCAGTAGCGCAAGATTTTCAACAAATCTTGTTGGATAGCATTGTTGAACTGAATAAAGATGGCGCAATCAAAGAAGCCTATAATTTATCCAGTTTTGCTATCAAACAATATCCCAAGCAATCTATATTTTATGTCTTGAGAGCCATCAGCGTTACAGATATGTTGGACTCAAAAGGTAAGCACAGAATACCCAACAAAGCCTATTATGCGGCTTTGAATGACTTGGATAAAGCCTTTGAATTAGGCTATCCAGATTTGGATTATCATGCCAAATGTGCGCATTTGCACCTTACCTACCAAGAATATCCCAAAGCCTTAGAGTCTGCAAAAAAGTGCTACGAATATGTAAAGAAAAAAGGTGATAACAACGAAATGGCGAACTATTTGATTACTTTAGCTTCGCTTTCCAAAAGTACAGGTAAATTGGAAGAAGCCATCACCTATCTTAAAGAAAGCATACGCCTTAAGCCTACAGATGATGCGCAAAGCGAGCTTGGACTGACTTACACAAGTCTCAAAGACTACCCCAAAGCCTTTGAAGCATACAAAGAAGGGCTGAAGCAAAATTCCAACAGCCGTATCGTATTGACAAATTATGGTTATACTTCTACACTTTCTGGCGATTATAAAAAAGCCATTGAGATATATGATAAGCTCATAGGAACTGTGAAAAAAGATGACCCTGATGATAACCCAAGCTATTATTACAACAACAGAGGCTATGCCAAAATGCAACTTGGCAAACTCAAAGAGGCAATGAAAGACATCGACATTGCGATTGGACATTATCCAGAAAATTCATACGCTTTTAAAAACAGAGGGCTTCTGCATCTGAAAATGAAGCAAAAAGACCTTGCCTGCCAAGACTTTCAAAAAGCTGAAGCACTCGGTTTTTCGCGCTCTTATGGCAATGAAGTCATAGAATTGATAGCCGAACATTGTAAATAAAATGCTCACTACCGAAAATCTTGAGATAGGCTATCCCAAAGCCCCTGCTTTGCTTGCGCCAATATCCGCACAAGTCCCTCTCCATCGCCTCACAGTATTGCTGGGTGCGAATGGGGCAGGCAAGTCGTCTCTTTTGCGGACTTTGGCGGGGCTTCAGCGCAGTCGGGCAGGCAAGGTCAGTTGGGCAGGCAAGGACATTTCGGATTTTTCGGTACAAGACCTTGCCCAAACCATCAGCCTTGTCCTCACTTACCGCCCCCAAGACAGCTATATGACAGTGGAGGAGGTGGTCGCGCTCGGACGGTTTCCGTATATGCGCTGGCATCAAGGCAGGCAAAAAGAGGACACACAAATCATCGAAACTGCCCTTGCCTGCACCCAAGCCACGCATCTACGCCACAAAAGACTCGCTACCCTCAGTGATGGACAATTCCAAAAAGTGATGATTGCAAGGGCGTTAGCACAAGATACGCCTGTTATTTTGCTTGATGAACCCACCGCTCATTTGGATTTAGCACATAGATTTTTGATATTTGAGCTTTTGTGTGCGCTTGCGCATACTGCCCAAAAGACTATTTTGGTGGCTACGCACGACCTTGAGCCAGCCCTGCAAACTGCCGACAAAGTTTGGCTTTTGCACAATCAGCAATGCCACATTGCCCTGCCAGAGTCACTCGCGTGGGAAGGTACACTTGCGCGGGCTTTTGGCTCTGAAAGGTTGGTTTATGATACCCAAAATGATACTTTTCGACTTACGCAAACGCCCCTTGCCTGCCTACAGCTTACTTGCCTGCCCGAAGCTACTGAAGCCCTACACGCTACCCAAAAAGCATTGCAAAGAATTGGTTTTGAGGTAGTTGATTCTGCACCTTTACAGATACGCCTCTTGCCTGCCCCTGTGGGCTACTGCTGGGAGTGGGTAGGCAAGGGGCAATACAATGATTTAGAAACTTTTATAAATACCTTACAGACATGGCGCATACCTATA
>JAAFJK010000764.1 GCA_013298105.1 Cytophagales bacterium | reverse complement strand
TTGTTTTCAAGTACCTGCTATGGCACTCGAGGGGATTTGTATAGTCGTGTCGCCTTTGATAGCTTTGATGAAAGACCAAGTAGAGCAACTCTTGAGGCGCGGGATTTTTGCTACAGTGGTGTATTCAGGTATGGACTTCAGGCAAATAGATAAAGTGCTTGATGAGTGTGTGAGTGGAAAGGCAAAATTTTTGTACCTTTCGCCCGAACGCCTCCAAACCGAACTTTTCAAAGAACGCGCCAAACGTATGAAAATCAGCCTTTTGGCTATAGATGAGGCGCACTGTATATCGCAATGGGGCTATGACTTTCGCCCACCCTACTTAGAGATTGCAGAATTTCGCAAAACCATTCCGCACGTACCGATTATTGCGCTTACGGCTACCGCTACCCCCCAAGTAAAACAAGACATTCAAACGCGCCTTGCCTTCCGACAAGACAGCAAAGCGTTCCAAAAAAGTTTTGCGCGTCCGAACCTTTCTTATACCATTTTACAGTCAGATGACAAAGGATTGTATCTTTTACAAGCCCTGAAACGACTGAATGGCTCGGCGGTAGTCTATGTAAGAAGTAGAAATAAAACACAGCAAATTGCAGAATTTTTACAAAAAAATCTTATCTCTGCCGACTATTACCATGCAGGCTTGCCTCCCTATACGCGGGCTATGAAACAAGATGCGTGGATTCAGAACAAAACGCGCGTCATAGTATCTACAAACGCTTTTGGTATGGGCATAGACAAGCCCGATGTACGCCTTGTGGTGCATTGGGAAGTGCCTGACAGCCTCGAAGCCTATTATCAAGAAGCAGGCAGGGCAGGCAGAGATGAGCAAAAGGCTTATGCAGTCGCACTCTACAGTCCGCGCGATATGCTGGATATGCGCCAAAAAATAACCCAAGCCTATCCACCTGTAGAGGTTTTGCGGAATGTCTATCAATCCCTTGCGAACTACCTCCAAATCCCTGTCGGGGCAGGCGAGTTTGCACAATACGACTTTGACCTTGCGCACTTTCAGACTACTTTCAACTTAAAAGGTATGGGGACGTACCACGCCCTTAAGCGACTTACAGACGAGGGTGTGATAGACTTCAATGAAGCCTATCAACAACCTTCTAAGATACAGTTCAAGGTTACTTACCGCGATTTGTATGAGTTTCAGATGAAAAATGAAGGTGCAAGACCGCTTATCGTTACGCTTTCGCGCCTCTATGGTTCAGAGGTACAAAATCAAGCCATTCGAATCAATGAAAATGACATAGCCAAAAGCATGGGACTTGCTACTGCTCAAATTCGAAAACAGCTCTCACGCCTCCATGAGCTTGAAATCATAGATTACCAAGAACAAAAAGACAAACCGCAAGTTACTTTTCTAACGCCCCGCTATGATGGTAGCCAACTGCCTATCAATCAAGACCGCCTTGCCTCCCGCAAACAGCGCGACCTCGATCGACTGGGCGAAGTAGAAAAATACAGCGAAACCAAAAATAGATGCCGAACCCAGCTTTTGCAGGAGTATTTTGGGGAGGTAAGTTATGAGTCTTGCGGGGTGTGTGATGTGTGCGTGAAAAAGCAAAGATTGCTGACACAAAGTTCAGACGAAACCCTCCAAATACTCCAGCTACTGGCTCAAAAGCCCTGCACCTTGCCTGAAATGGAGGAACATTTGGCACACATTACCCAAAATGTATTGAGTAAAAATATCAAAATCCTACTTGATGCAGGACTTTTGCACTACCTCGAGAGTGGCAAATTAGCGCGTATCCAGGGGCAATAGAGAACCAAACAAACACAATTCTTCGTCTTTGATGACTATTTTTTGTTCAAATTGTAGCCCTATTTTTGTCAAAAGATGGATAGAGCGTGTATTGTTTGCTTTTACGATAGCCAAAATTTTCGGCAAATGCAAAGACTGAAAAGCATACGCTACTGTAGCTTGTGCCGCTTCAAAGGCATAGCCTTGCTGTTCATATTCAGGCAAAAAAGCAAAACCAATGTCTGTATGCTCAAGCGTATCACGCTTGATAAGCCCACAAACACCTATAGGCGTATTATTTTCTTTCAGCTTCACACACCAAAGCCCAAAACCGAGCGTAGCATAAAGTTGTAAAAGGCTATTTTGTAAATAGGCACGTGCTTCTTCTATAGTGCGTATATTTTTATCGCCAATGTATTTTAGCCAGCCTTCAGTATTCAAAAGTCGTAATATAAAATCAGTTTCTTCGAGCGTAAACTCTTGTATAAGCAAGCGGTTTGTTTGGAGTATGGACATATCATAAATTCTGAAACAATTTTTGGAAAAGGCGCACTTGGACAGGTACGTCATATTTTTCAGTAACTTCTTTTAAAGCATTGGCTACAAGCGTTTTGCGGAGAGCTTCGTTGTGGTATAGCTTTTCAATAGCTTCTGCCAACCGCTCCGCATCTTTGGGAGGTGTCAAAAGTCCTGCCTTGCCTACCGCCAGCAGTTCGGGCGTACCGCCTGTATCTGTCCCTATCACGGGTACTTGCGTAGCCATAGCCTCCAGCGTAACCATACCGATAGGCTCTGAGAGCGAACACATCACAAAAATATCCATTGCTGCGAATGCTTCGGGCGTTTGGGTAGTAAATGGTCTGAAAAGTATATCATCTTCCAGCTTTTCTGCCTTTACCAAGCCCTTAAGGTAGCCCAAATAATCTTCATGTTCGTTGTTTTCGCCCATGATAAATATTTTGAGAGGTAGCTTTTTTTTAGCCAATAGGATGCCTGCTTTTACAAGATATTCCTGCCCTTTTTGTGAGTCTATGCGTCCGATATTGCCCACCAAAAAATCATTTTCCGCAAATCCAAAAAGTTTCCGTGCTTCTTGCTTTCGAGCGTGGGCAGCCAAGAACAAAGTCGTATCTATCACTTGTGGAATTTGTACGATTTGGGCAGGTTGTAAAGTCGTGGTTCGCTTTAGCTCTGCCCTGAGATAGTCAAGTGGGACTATCCATTTATCAATCTTGTTGTAAAAAGAGGCATGGTAAAAGTCGCGTCTGCGGACAGGCATTTGCATATGTTGCCAATACACCAACTTGAGCTTATTTTTGGTATAATATTTTGCCCAAACACTGATATAAAAATGCAACGAATGTCCAATAATTAGTGCCTCAAACTCTCCATCAAGCAGTATTTTTGCCAAGTTTTTACCTTCGTGCCAAACCCTGTGTTTCCCCTTATGTGAAAAAAAAATAGTCTTGATGCCTTTTTCTATTCCTGCATTCGCTACGCGCGTCCCTTCGTGGACTATAAGCGTGATGTCCATGCCTGCTTGTGTGAGCCAGTCGGCGGTTTTGATGGCATTTTGTTCTAAGCCACCCCAGCCACCCACACTACAAAATAGGGCTATTTTCATACCGTTACAAATTATGTTTGTTGTTGGACTTCTATTGATAAAAATTCAAGCCCATAATGATGCCCAGCCCTATGACTATCAAAAAAGCAATGCCTATGGCTGAATAAATCACAAACTTGATGTAGCTTGCAAATACCTGCAAAGCCGCATATTTCTGCTCGCCTTCTATCACGTGCTTATTCGTAAGGTCGCCTACAGTCCGCACAAGTTCCTGAAAATTGGGCGTACTTTTTCCTAAGAAGATAACTTGAGCTTCTTTTTTATCGCCTTTTTTGCTCATATACAAGATTTTCGTTTCCACTTCCTTGTATCTTCGCCATTTATCTCTGTATTTCCCTATTTTATTTTCCGCTTCGCGCTGTGTATATTCCTCGTTATATTTGGTAAGGAGCGAGTCTATGCGCTGATAATTCACATAAATTGCTCGCTCAAATTCGCTGTACCTTGAGGTGCTTTCTGAAGCTATGTGTTCTTCTATGTATAATCTATTTTCTGTCAAATATTCGGCTATCTCAGCCGTAACTACGGCAGGCAAGAGCTTTTGTTTTGCTTCTGTGGACATGGTTACGAGGCTATTCACAGCATAAATACTCGTAAACGCTATAGCTACCAAGACAGCTATGAGTGCAATAAATGAAAAAAGAATAGGGGTTCTGTTGCGGTATATATCAAAAAAATGCCTCATAAAAAGTAAATACGGATTTTATGCAAAGGTAACATTTTTTTTGTAAACACAAAAAATCTCAGCCATTAGTTCCATTGGCTTTTGGCGGCTATGATGTCCTTTACTTGTTGCTCAAGGCGGAGTGCCTTCACAAAAAGTATCTCATCTTCTACCTGTGCATGGACGATAAGCGCACGCTCGAGGGCTTTCAATTCCTCAAAAATTACCTTAAGGTGTAGATTTTCTGGTTTATCCAATACATACCCGTTCGTAAGTTCGCGTATGCCGCGCATCTCATCATCATGGGTATGGTGGTCGAGGGCAAAAAACTGTATAGAGTATTTTTGCATCTGATAATAGAGTTCACCTTGTTTGCAAGTACCTTGTTGGGCTTGCAAGAGCGTCAGAATGTATCGGAAAAGCGAATCTTCTTCTTCTTGTATGTGTTTCGTAAAGTCTTCTTGAAAAAGCGGAAAAAGCCACTGCAAATCTTTGACAAGAGTTTGGTGGGCAGGCAAGATTTCCAGATTCTGGATAAGGCTTGCCATGTACGGCAATTTCTCTTGGATAAAAACTTTGTGTGTGAGGCGCAAATAATGTATAATCACTTCTATAGGGTACTCCTGCCAAGTCAGTGCTGGGCTTTGCACCTTGCCTACCGACTCCAGACTGCGGACTACCTGTGCGATATTCAAACCACGCGCTTGACACGCCTCTGCCAGCGTATGGGCTGTATAGAGGTAAAAAGGTAAACCGAACTCATGCAGTACAGCGGCAGACTTGTAGTCTGCTTGTACTATATCGCCTATTTTGATTGATTGCATGCTACTCCAATTTTAAATGGCAAATATAATATATTTTCTTGATAATGCAAAGATGATATGTATCAGTTTTTTTCAATTTTGCTTATTTTGCGGTCTATCCAAATCAAATAGCCCAATACGCCCGCTAAAATAATACAAAGAGTAGCCACGACCACGTATATTTTGCCCTCTGAGCGCATCATGTCTGCCATTTCGGGCTTGGGCTGTACCTGTCCGTAGGCAAGGGGCAAAAATCCTACACACCAAAGTAGGAAAGAAACAAAAATAAGTTTTAGGTATTTTTTCATGAGAAATATAATAAAGCTGTTTAGCCCCCAGCCCCAAAGGGGAGTTTTTTGTTGATTTTTAGCTTAGGAATGAAAATAAAATAGCATGATAATTTCACTCACGCGAAGCCACGCTGTAAGCGTCTGTTGGTATTGCCTAATCGCGTAAAAGCTCGATAACAGACGCTTACAGCGT
>JAAFJK010000009.1 GCA_013298105.1 Cytophagales bacterium | reverse complement strand
ATAGTTTTGCAATGGAACGACCTTGCCTGCCCAATCCCAAAAATGAAAACGCATAGCGACAGGCTCTATCCAAATATCCAAAAAAGTCATCAAACTTGCGCCTATGCCTATCTTGAGCGGGGTAGGCAAGTGCGTCTGTTCGGCTATAATGCCACAGGCATAGACCAGCACCCACCAATTCAGTGCTATAGTCAAAGGCACTTCAAAGACCTTCCAACCCAAAGCCGTTTCATACCAATATTGCCCAAAAATAACGCCTGTCTTTACGCCTGCTACTTCCAGCAAAAAGCCACCCAGCCCTGCCAAAACTGAAAAAATAACAAAACCGCGCTTCCAATCTTTTTGCGCTCCAAACAACAGATAGGCTGTGAGCAACAGGTTGAAAGGCACTAAAAACTCAAAAAACGCTCGACTAACTGCACATTGCAAACCAATGAAGCCTGTAATGTGTGCAGAAACTATCAAATAAATCGAATTTTGGTAAGAAAGACGAGGAAACATGAGAGATACGAGGTACGATGTTTGAAATGAGGACAGAGATTTATAGGACATAAGCCTTTACGCTTACCTACCACAAGTATCGCGGTGAGCGCAATATTCACAAACTTTAGTATCTTCAGTGCGTTCAAATTTTTGATTCATGTCCAGCATATTTTGAAGAATTAGGCTTAAATAATCTTCAGAAACGTGGACATATTCGCGCAGGTTTTCAGGGAAAATCTCGCTATTGTCTTTATTTTGAAGCTCTAAAAAACCTGCTGCCAAATTACGAAAACTGTAAATACCTGCCTGTAGGTCTGTATCTTCGTGCAAGGTATGCTCACCAATCTTGAGCGTACCATGCTCAAGGATTTGCTTTGCAATGATGTATTTATAAAGCCAAAGTTGGCGTACTTTGTCCTTTTCGCGGTCATTTACGAGTTTGTCCAAATCTTGCTTGGTGATGGTGAGGTGCTTACCTTCCACCTTGCCTGTCTTGTAGTCAATGATACGAACTTTTTGCTTAATCCTGTCTATGCGGTCTGTCCGCCCTTTGAGTGTAATGGTAAGTTGTTCATTTTCAACCATTAGTGGAAATGTAACCGCTATAGACTGATGCAAAACCATGCCTTCGCCATCTACGGCTTCTTTGTTTTCGAGGGCAAGGATATGAAAAGGCGCACGATTTTCTTGGATTTCTTCTATTTGCGACTTCAAAAATCCTTCTATATTCGTGATGGCAGATTCTTTTGTGAGAAAATTCTCGCCTACCAGTTCATAATTTAGGAACTTGCCGTCCATGAACTTTTGCATCACGCGGTCTTTCAGGGTAGGCAAGATAGCCTCGATGTCGTTCGGACGGATTTGTGGATTGGCAGTCGCCAATTCTACATAAATGTCTTCCAATACCTCGTGTATAAGTTCACCCAATTTATCACGCCCCATACGCTCCTCAATCTTCGAAACAGGAATAGCCCGCAGGATTTCATTGAAGTAGTATTGCAAAGAACAATTCACATACGAATTGATTTGGGAGGGCGTGATGCCTTCGGCAAACATAGCTTTCATTCTGCGCTTGATATGTTCGTCTTTTGGAATTTCTACAGGCAGTTTATTGTCTTCAGCCTCATTTCTGAACTTTACTTGTTTTTCTTGGTAAGCAATGAGCGGGTTATGGCGCACCAAATCATTCGCAATTTGCAGGATAAAACGGCTTTTTTCCTTGCCTCCGTAGGTATCTGAAGGCAGCACACAGACCATCGCCACTTGCTTTGCACGTTGCAAAAGCCTGTAAAAATGATAACTCACGACTGCATCTTGCTCGTGATAAGTCGGTATGCCATAAGCCTTTGCGACATCTACAGGCAGGAAAGAGGTGTGTTTTTTGCCACGTGGCAGGACAGTTTCATTCACAGAGAGCAATATCACGTTGTCATAATCCAGATTGCGGGTTTCGGTAATGCCCATGACCTGCAAATCGGTATCTTTTTGGCTATCAAAGTCAAATTTAGTTTCTCTAAAAGCCTGATATAAAAACACGCGAAACGTGCGCATATCAATAAATTTGGGCTTTTTCTCCACAAAAAAACGAAGTTGCTTGAGGATACGCCTAAATTCTTTGAAATAAGCCGCTTCAAAATGATTTTCAGCACTGTCAAGCAATTCTAAA
>JAAFJK010000371.1 GCA_013298105.1 Cytophagales bacterium | reverse complement strand
CTAAAAAAGCCTCCTTTTTTACCTATCTTTTTTAGATACCTTTTGCAAAGAAATTCGGCGTAATAATCTTAATATCAATTACTTACAAACAAAATAATAACTACAAATTAAGCAAAAAAAAACTTTGAGAAACAAAATGTTTCAGATATTTTTCCTGAATACTATATCATCAAAGTCAATAAATTTAACGACATAGCTACAGATACGCTTAGCGAGTGGGTTTATTTTCTCAAAAGCAAAAGAGGCTTTTACTTTGCAAATGGAAGCAGAGAAGAAAGTCTGCCAAGAGCGAAACATTCAAATTGCTAAAAAACTACTTAAAAGAGGCTTATCGAATGTAGAAATTGCAGAAGATATAGACTTGATAACTGAGCAAATAGAATAGCTACGCTACGAAAAATCTAACTAATATGGGCTTGGCACAAATGAGGCTTTGGTGCTTGATTTCCACGCCTGCGCCAAGCCTTTTGTGTTTTTACATTTCCTTTACTTTTTCTTGCCAAACCTGTATAAGTTTGGGCATTCCTTCCAAAAAAATATCATACAAAGCATGGATTGCCTTTAGTCCTTTGTTAAATTCAGGATATTGGTCTGACCTCGAGGCTATCACTTCAGTTACGCGGGTTTGCATAGCCTTCAAAAAATCTAACTTACCCAAAATTACCCTGTCCCAATTGTCGACTGATAGGCGAAAATACCGCTTTCTATCTCCAGGAAAAGTGATATATTCTACCATACCTTGCCCCTCCAAAAACCTGAGCGTGGTACTGATAGCACTTTTACTTGCCTGCAAAAACTCCACAAGTTCCTCAAATGTCTTGTGCGGTGGCTCTGCCAACATAAAAAAGCCCACCATGCGCCCCGCGAGCGGAGGCATACCATCTTTGTCGCATACTATCCCGATGCGCTCTACCTGTTCCTTTACTTTTTGTTGTTCCATGTATCTTGATTACTTCGCAAAGTTAAGTTATTTTTCTTAGTTCTGCAATAAAAGAACTAAAAAATTTTCTTGGGGCTTCTTGTCCACTGGGTTTTGCCACTTGCCTGCCCCACGCTCGCCCAAGCCATATCGCCAAAATCTATCAAGACCATACCTGCTTTGGGTAAGCCATCGATGGGCGTATCGCCCAGATAATCAGCCAAATAAGTAAACGCTGGATTATGTCCAAAAATAAATACAGTGTTATTTTTTTCTTCAAAACGGTTGATGATACTGACGAGCGTGTATAGATTTGCCTCATAAATACCCTCTGTCCACGCTATCTGCTCGGCAGGGTAGGCAAGTGCTTGAGCAAATATCTCTGCCGTTCGGCGGGCGCGAAGGGCAGGGCTACTCACTATCAAATCGGGCTTTAGGAGGTCGGTAGGCAAGGTATTTGCCATTTCGAGTGCGGCATTTTCGCCTTTGGGCGTAAGTGGGCGATCGAAGTCTTTGCCAGTTTTGGCATAATCTTCAGCGTGTGCGTGGCGCACTATCAAAAGTTTTTTAGACATATCGATACAACGTTTTGTGATAGATAATGGATAAAAATAAAACGAAAATTTTGGCTTTTTATGCAAAATCCTATAATTTTGCACTCTTATTTGCGAAAGTGCAAAACAAACGCTATTTTTGCAAACTTTTCTAAAATCAATCATTTATTTTACCCACAAGAAAGCAATGAACAAGACTGGTGTAATCGTACTGACGGTTCTCCTTACCTTACTTTCTGCTTATTACTTGCACTTTACATTTGTTGCACGTAACATCGATAGTAACATTACCGAACAGGCAAGGGACAAAAAAGGCAACGTCGATTTTGCAAAACGACAAGCCTTATTCGACTCCCTCTGGAACGAAAAAATGTGGCTCGGATTTACGTACAAGCAAATCAAAGAAAAAGAACTCGCACTTGGGCTTGACCTACAGGGCGGTATGCAAGTAACGCTTGAGATTTCTCCCGTAGAAATCATCAAAGTAATGTCTGGAAACAGCGCAGATGAGAATCTTGCGAAAGCCCTCACGCAAGCGCGTGAGAAACAAGCGAACAGCAGTAGGAATTTTGTGGATTTGTTTTACGAATCTTATAAGGCTCTCCCTACCGCAAAACCGCTTAATCAACTGTTTGTCAATCAAGTAACGCGCGACAAGTTTCGCACTGATGCTTCAGACAGCGACATCATTCGCTCTATCAAGAAAGAACTTGATGATGCGATAGACCGCTCGTATGACATCTTGAAGGCGCGTATTGACAAATTTGGTGTTGCAAATCCCGAAATCAAACGCCTCGCAGGTACAAACCGCATAGCGATTGAACTTCCGGGTGTGGATAACCCCGCAAGAGCGCGAAAACTTATATCAGGCACAGCTCGCCTTGAGTTTTGGGAAGTCGCTGAAATGAGTGAAGTCAATCCTTCGCTCAGCCAATTTTTTGACTATCTTTCTAAATTGGAAGAAAAAGAAAAAGGCAAAAGCAAAACCGATAAGAAGGAAGATGCTAAAAAAGAGGACGACCTTGTAGCAAAATCGGACACAGTCCAAAAGCCTCAAGAAGCTAAAAAAGATACGCTTGACCCAAAAAAGCAAGCAAAAGCAGATACGCAAAAGGTTAAAAAAGACACAGTTAAAAAGCCTGAAGACGACAAGAAGAAGAAACAAAAGGAAGACTCACTCAAAAAGCCAAGCAAATATGCTAACTTATTCAGTGCCTCTCCTGCGGGTTTGAATGCACTTGTACGCGACACAGCACGTATCAATAAATTCATCATCGATTCTAAAGCCTTTGCTTCCAACCTGCACATAGCTTGGGACTCAAAAGCAGACGAAAGCCAACGTCTTACGCTTTATTTCTTGAAAAAGAGCGCGGGAGGCAAGCCTATCCTCGAAGGTGATGTAGTAAATTCGGCTTATGTAGATTATCAGCAAGGCTCTGCCAATGCAAGTGTAAGCATGAGCATGAACACTACAGGCGCGAAAAAATGGCGCAAAATTACAGGCGAAAACGTGAATAAGCGCATAGCTATAGTAATGGACAACGCTGTATATTCTGCCCCTACAGTACAAGGCGAAATACCTAACGGAAACTCGAACATCACAGGCAACTTCACAGTAGAAGAAGCAAGTGATTTGGCAAATATCTTGAAGTCAGGTAAAATGCCTGCCCCTACACGCATAGTAGAAGAAGCTGTAGTAGGTGCATCTCTCGGTGCAGAATCTGTAACACAAGGCATCTGGTCTATCATAGGCGGTATTTTGGTAGTGTTCTTGTTCATGGCTGTATATTATAGTCTGGCAGGTACATTTGCGAATATTGCTATGTTCATCAACTTGTTCTTTACTATGGGTATCTTGGCACAGTTAAGTTCGGTGCTTACGCTTTCAGGTATTGCAGGTTTGGTACTCTCTGTAGGTATGTCTGTAGATGCGAATGTGCTTATCTATGAGCGTATCCGCGAAGAAGTAAGACAAGGCGCAGGTATCCGCGAAGCAGTAAGAATAGGTTTTGTAAAAGCCCTTAGCTCTATCTTAGACTCAAATGCGACTACTTTCTTGGTAGGTTTGATACTTTTCATATTTGGTACAGGTCCCGTTTTGGGCTTTGCGACTACTTTGATGGTAGGTATTGCGGCATCTATGCTTACAGCTGTATTCGTTACACGCCTTATCGTAGAATGGTGGATAGCAGGTGGCAAACGCGCCCTTACCTTCAATTCTATGTTTTTTGATAACTCTTTTGGACGTACAAACATTGACTTTGTGGGCTTGCGCAAAAAAGCCTATACATTCTCCTCTATTCTTGTCGTGATAGGGCTTGTGCTTGTGATAGTGCAAGGTGGATTTACGCTCGGGGTGGACTTCAAAGGTGGACGTTCATATATTGTTTCATTTAGCGAAACAATCCCTGTAAATGAAATCCGTACAGAAGTAGTCAAAGAATTTACCTCTGGTATAGAAGTAAAAACTTATGGCAGAAGTAACCAAGTAAAAATCACAACTACCTACAAAGTAGCTGATGGTACTGAAAAAGCTGACCAAGAAGTACGTGCTAAATTGGACAATTCGCTTAAGAAATTCTCAGGCAAAAAGCCCACAGTAGAAAGTAGCTCAAAAGTAGAATCTACTATAGCTACCGACATCTTGTATAAGTCAAGCCTTGCCGTTATACTTTCTGTGATTGCTATGGCAATTTATATCTTGGCTCGCTTCATCAACTGGCGTTATAGTATCGCGGCTATGATTTCGCTTTTGCACAACGTAATCATTGTATTAGCGTTCATAGGCATCATGCAGGCACTCGGTATCGTGTATGAGATAGACCAAGTATTGATAGCGGCACTACTGACTGTAGTAGGTTACTCTATCAATGATACGGTGGTAGTATTCGACCGTATCAGGGAGTTTTCGGGAGATATAAACCGCGCAGACTTTGGTACACAGTTGAACCTCGCTATCAATGATACTTTGAGCCGTACTATCGTAACAGGTACTACCACCATTTTGAATATTGTGATTCTTTTGGTATTCGCGGGTGCTTCGCTGAGTGGATTCTCCTTTGCGCTTTTGATAGGCATTGTCTTTGGTACATATTCTTCTATTTTTGTGGCTTCGCCTATCGTACTTGACCTTGTAGGTCGCAAAAACGAAAAGCAACCTGCTACAAAAGCTGAAAAAGTGTAAGCCGTAGGCAAGGTAAATTACTAAATAAAAGCTCGCCTGAGAAGGCGAGCTTTTTATCATTTTTGGTAGGCAAGGTTGCAGATTTTTCAAGTCAGTAAAAAAATATTTTTCGAAAATTAAATATATAAAATATTGATTATGAAATACTTAAAAAAATAAGCCTTGCAATTAAGATGTTTTGGATTAATTTGTTTGAGCGCGTTTTATTCAAAGAAAACCTAACCCAGACTACAGCCCAAGATGCTGAAATAACAAAAAACACACTATAAAACAAATAAAAATGGTAATTATTTAGCCCCCAACCCCAAAGGGGAGTTTTTTTGTAAGTTTGAATTTAAACTTGCCTACCAAAACACTAAAATAGGCGAAAATTGGAGATAATTCTCCCCTTTGGGGTAGGGGGCTAAATAGTTACGAAAATTTTACAATAACCCAGTTTATAATAACTATGGTAGAAAGTTTTATCTTTCATAGTCTTTCAGTTTTTTTGCCATCGCTATCAGTTTCGGCTGTGGGCTTACGTCTGACTTCCAAGATATAAAAGAATTGTGGGTATAAATGCCCGCTACGCCCTCTATGCCGTTTTTGCTGACTGCCCACATATCGGCTTCGCGGTAGGCTACAGGTATATCAAAACGCAAGGCGTTCAAAAGCGTCCATCTTTTGAGGCTTTCTATCTCTGCGTCTGTGTAAGTTTCATAATATTTGATGCCTTTATAGTTCAATTCTATGGCTTTATTTTTAGGAACAATCGCACCCGCCCACGTCTTGAGTCCTTCGGGCGTTTCGGTAAGTGCGCCCCAGTTGCATATCTCTACCGCTACGCTTTGTTGATTTCTGAGGACATTGAGAGGGTGTTGCATACCAATATGATGCGCCCAAAACTGCTCATCATAGCCTCTGAAGACCGTCCCCGCATCTACTATCCCTATGGCTGTAGCGACATGGTACGCGCCATCTTGCCTCCACCAATCGTACATACCGCGTGCGTCATCCCAGCCCGCGCTGTGATGCCATATGATTTGCCTTTTGGTGTAGGTTTCTTTGTAAAAATTGCCTGCAAAATTTTGCAAATCCACTACTTTGAGCAGTCTTTGGTAGAGGGCATTGTAGGTATTGATGCCTGCCAAGCCGTCTGCCACCAAGCTATGGGCATTTTGAAAATCAATGATGCTTTTGTAGCCCAACTCTGCGAGAAGGTTCATGAAGATGTTTTTTCGGGCTGTTTTTTGTTGTTCTGTGATGACAAGCATAGTTTTAGGTGTTTTGGAGTGAGGAATTGTCTGAACAAAGATACAGTTTTTTTTGAAAATTAAACCTTGTCTGCCCTTATATGTATAGGCAGGCAAGGTTTTTAGTTCCTTAAAAAAATCTTTTACGCTTTTATGTATGGAATGAAAATTAAATAACGTGACTATTTCACTCACACGAAGCCACGCTGTAAGCGTCTGTTGGGATTGCCTAACCGTGTAAAAGATCGATAACAGACGCTTACAGCGTGGCTAAATATTCTCAAGTTATTTTTTACTCGTTCCTATGCTAAAAAGCTATTATTGTTTCACTATTTTTTTACTTATTTGTATTTTATTGCCT
>JAAFJK010000379.1 GCA_013298105.1 Cytophagales bacterium | reverse complement strand
CAATTCAACGAATTTATAATTTTTATAAGTAAAAAATTAGGAACGAGTAAAAAATAACTTGGACATTTTACTAATCTTTTGCGCTTATACTTCGTTGCAATATTCATTACAAAACGCTATCCTACTGTTTTCGCGCTTCTATTGCGCCTTGTCTAAGCGCAAAATCCTGACCATCTTATTTTTTACTTGTTCCTTACGGCGTTTTCGCTTTTTCTTTTTTGGTAAAATCCAAATTGTAAAACAACGCCACTAAAAATCCTTGATTGTACTCAAAAATCTCTAAGCCATTTGTCAAGCGAGGTTTTTGGACTGTTTGGGCAAAATAACCTGCTTCTATTTTACAGGCTTTGTTGAATTTGTAGCCCATGCCGATATTTATGCGGTTTTGGTCAAATATATTATACCCAACATCTTTGCCAAAACTTATGAAGATTTCATCATAAGCGTGTGCGTACAACTTTTCGGTTATCGGGTAGGCAAGGCGCAATCTATAGCGAAAACGATTTGTGTATCTCCACTTGCCTGCCACACGGTTGTTTTCGCTGTCATAAAAAAGCCCTAAATGACGTTGCTCAAGCCTGAATCTATGTGCCATATCGAGCTTGCCTATCTTATCTGTGATGACTGCATCTTGGTAAATGCGGTGTTCGGGAAACCACTGCGCCTTGCCTGCATTATTCAAGCGCGAGATGGGCATATCACCATAAGAGGGGGTATTGATAAGCCCATAACCAAAGGTAAGCATCACGCGGGGGTGGATTTGATAATTTACACCCACCCTTGCGAGGGATTGTTGCCAATTCATACCCCAATTTGCCCTACGCCATTGGTATTCGGTATGTATGCCCCATTTGGAGCTTATTTTGTGGTCGCCAAAGTATGCACCCCAAACTATGTTATTGTAGGTTGATTGGCGGACTTGTCCTTGTACTTGCCCCCACCCTATACAGAGTAGGCAGGCAAGGATATATATATTTTTCATGTGATTTTTTGAAAGTTGAAAGTTGATTTGTTGATTTGTTGATTTGTTGAAGGTTGAGAGTTGAGAGTTGAAGGTTGAGAGTTGAGAGTTCATCTTTCAACCTTCAACTCTCAACTTTCAACTTTCAACCTTCATCTTTCATCTAAAACTACCTAACTTCTTGCAACACTTTTGCTTCTATCATTCCCAAAAGACCTTCTGCAAACTCTATCAAACGTACAATTTCTTGAGCAGAAAGTACACGTTTTGCGCCATGTATCAAGAGTGTATTGTGTCTTGACTCGATTTCAAAATCCGTATTATTTTCCAAAAAATTCAACATTTCTTCTGTAAAAAATTCGCGGATAGCGTGTTCATCTGTGCCTTTGAGGTAATAGTATTTTGAGAATTTGGGGTGGCTCTCAAAGTTGATGTCTTCGGTGTATTTGCTTACTAAACCTTCTTTCAAGAGTATAAAGTCGGGCATTTCTATGCGTGTATGGTGCAGACAAAGTACCGAAATCTCGTAACTGTGTTGGGTAATATCAGCTTCCAAAAAGCTCACATCACAAGTATCAATGACTTGGTGGTCGCCACGTTTGATGAGTCGGTTTTGCATTTTTTTGATTTTCGCGCCTTTGAAAAAAGGGAAAACTTTGAAACGCAATTTATTATAGACTTGCTCTGGGTGAAACTCTGCGTGCTGTAGATGCGCAACGCGCTGTAAGTCAATTTGGCGTGCAGAAAGGGTAAACTGTTTTTCGTGTTTGTGCTTGCCTACCCGCATAACCGCAAGTGGGTGTTCTGAGAATGGTGTATGGTAGTCCAATCCTTCTACCTCTACCTTGCCTCCCGCGAGGTGGTAGTCGTACTCAAAGATATGCAAATTTTCGCGGAAAGTATGGTCGACTAATTTTGCGTTGGCAAAATTGATGATTAAGTTTTTGCCTTTTGGCAATGCTTCTAAGGATTTTTTATAGCCCAAGTAATTCAAGAATACAGCAGGATTCAGAATATCCACCCAAATCGTGTCGCCTTCTTCACGCACTTTCATAGAAGATTTAAAAAGGCTCAAAGGATTGGGCGAAACTACCATTTCAAAGATTAGTTTTGCAATGACACCTACTATCACGCCTATCAAAAGGTCAGTAGCCAACGTAACGAACATAGTCAAGAAGAAGAATATAAATTGCTCCTTGCCTACCTTGTACATACCTTTGAACTCACGAGGCGAAGCCAAACGGTAGCCTGTAAACATCAACATAGCCGCAAGTGCTGTAGTAGGTATGAAGCTCAATAAAGTAGAAGCAAACGCCACAAAAACTAACAAAAATGCACCATGAAAGAAGTTTGCCCATCTTGTTTTTGCGCCGTTGCTGATGTTGGCAGAGCTACGCACTACTTCTGCTATCATAGGCAAACCACCTATCAAACCTGCTACAGTATTGCCCACACCTACAGCCAAGAGGTCGCGGTTCATGTTTGATTTTCTATGATAAGGGTCGAGTCCGTCCATAGCTTTTACTGTCAAAAGCGACTCTATGCTACCCACTAAGGCAAACATGATGATGTATTTGATAGAAACGGCACTTGTGATGTAGCTAAAATCGGGGAATGTAATGCCTTCTAAGATGCTTGCAGGCAGTTGGACAAGGTAGTTTTTAGGGTCAATGAGGTATGTAATGCCCCCAAAAATGTACTCATGTTTTTGATACAAGGCAAAGAAAATACCCAAAGGAATCGCTACACTCAAGACTAACAAAGAAGCAGGAATGCGTTTGATGATTTTGTGTTTGAATAAAGGTAGCGTGAACATTATCAATAAGCTAATCACGCCTATCAATGTAATCATGGGGTTCGCTTTGGCGATAAATTGGGGAATGTGCGCCAATAGTTCCAAAGGTTCTTTTACATCAGGCTTCACGCCCAATAGGATGGGAAATTGTTTGGAGATGATGATGATGCCTATGGCGGCTAACATACCATGTACAACTGAGGCAGGAAAAAAGTCCCCTAACTTGCCTGCCCGCAGAAGCCCAAAGATGATTTGGCAGATACTCGCTACCACGATAACGGCAAGGGTAAGTTTGTAGCCTATCCAAATATCGGTGCTACCGTTTTGTTTTGCCAAAGTACCCAATTCTTCTACTGAGCCTATGGCTATAGCTATCAGTCCTGCGGCGGGACCTTTGATGGTCATACGCGCACTTCCCAAAATGGATACCATCATACCGCCAATGATGGCTGTAAAAATACCTGAAATGGGTGGAAATCCACTTGCTCTTGAGATGCCCAAGCACAAAGGGAGGGCTATCAAAAAGACCATAAAACCTGCTAATAGGTCATTTTTCCAGTGTTTTTGCAAGCCCTCGATGCCATCTGCGGGCATATTTTGGGCTATGTTTATATTTGCCATGATTTGTGAGTTTTTAAAGTAAAATTGTAAATTGATGAGGCAAAGGTAAGGGCGCAAATTGAATAAAAAAAGGCATTAAAACAGATTTAAGGTTGTTTTAATGGCTTTTTAATGGTAGCTCTTTTGTATGATATGGCAGGCAAGGTAGATGTAAGATTGTAATGTAGTTTTAATTAGGCTTCTTACGAAAGCCTATTTATAAGATGTGTTCAGGGCAATCTATGCGTGTCTTGTTTATGTTCGCAATGCGCACAACTAAAACACATACGCTGTAGGGATATAATGCCCATTTATTGCAAACCGTTCATGACAACAAGCAAACCTTGCCAAAGTTGTTCTTTTTCTACTTGAGTCATTTGTAGGAGTGGCTTTTTCAAAGGATTGGCGAAAACGAAGGCAAAACTATAGCACAGGCTTCCAGCATGTTTATGACTTGAAAACGACAGGCGAGAAGCCTGTGCTACAGCCTACTCCGTAATAACTTTTTAAAAACCTAAATTTGCAAACTTGCCTGCTTTTGGTTAATTTTACGGATAAAAGAAAACAAATGAAGCAAAAAACAACAACCCTTTATCGACCTGTCAATCAGAAAGAATTAGATTTGATTGCTCAAATGGACTGGATCGGTTTTCCTCCTCGCCTGCCTGAGCAACCTATTTTTTATCCTGTTTTGAATTTAGAATATGCAAGACGCATCACTGTAGAATGGAACTTACCTGCGTATGGCAAAAGCTATGTTACTCGCTTTGAGGTAGATACAAATTACTTACAAAAATTTGAACCCCAAAATGTAGGTGGAGAAGGCATTGATGAACTTTGGATTCCTGCTGAAGAATTAGCAGAATTTAATCGTCATATCGTAGGCAAGATAGAAATAATCGAAATACATGAATAAATTTTCGGCATCTTTCATTTATCAGTTTACACTTTTAGGGTTAGCGCATCAAATAAGCGGTTTTTATGTAACACAAACATTCTTGTTTGTGCGCCGCAAAGCGAAAAACTGTTAATTTTAACTACATTTTGATAAAACAACTTGTTTTTGGCTCACAAACAAGAATGTTTGTGTTACATTGCCTTATTTTTACCACACATTTTAGTCAAAAATCGCTAATTTGCTGCGGTAGCACTATTACACTTTTTTGAAAAGTGTAAACTACTTTTTAGGTTTTATGAAAGATGCCAAATTTTTCGCTAATTTTACAGCAAAAAAGTAAAATTAAAAACAAGTTTGGTAGGCAAGCATTTGCAAACTTGCCTGCTTTTGGTTAATTTTACCACCTAAAAATCAAAATGTACTTGTATGAGATTAGCTGAATTAAAATTATTATTCATTTTATTTAACATTATTTTGCCCACACCTCATGTGGTCAGTGCTATGGGTTTAGGCGAATGGCAAAGAGAAACCGCTTATGGAAATTTGATACAAGATGGTTGTTTGAAACTCAAAAACGATACAAATTATATTTATATATCTGCTTGGTATTTCTATAAAGGTTGTATAGTCGCGGAAGACAGAGAAGAAAACAAATTTTGGGTAGTCAATGAAGTTACAAAAGAAAAATACCAATTTCATGGTAAAAAAGATTGGGAGGACTTTATTGAAGCACGTGTTTTACGTCCTAATTTCTGGACAAGATGGCATACTGATGTCTATGATTGGGTCTGGTATGAAAGCTGTTTTTCTTATATTTTTATTACGTTGCTTCTTGCCCCACTTACTTCATTCTTTGTTTTTGCTATGATGGCATATATATGTTGGGTAGTTATGCTCTCTTTGAGATATCTTCAAAAAAAACATCAAATTATCATAGCAACTTTTGTAGTATTGTGTATTGTTTTGCGTTATTACTTGGATATTGCTCCTCAAAGTTTTTGAAAAATCCGTGGATAAAAATTACAAACTTGCCTGCTTTTGGTTAATTCTACAGTAGGAAAGAATAGCCCAAAACAAGTTTGGTAGGCAAGCATTTTGCAAACTTGCCTGCTTTTGCCTATTTTTACGGCAAGAAACTAAAGAAAGTAAAATGCAAGGAAATACCTATCACAAAATTGTGCATGGCGACAGTCGCGCTATGACTGAACTAAAAGATGAAAGTGTGCATCTTGTTGTTACCTCGCCTCCCTATTGGCAACTAAAAGACTATGGTACAGAAAATCAAATAGGTTTTCATGATGATTACGAAACATATATCAATCATCTGAACTTGACTTGGCAAGAATGTAAGCGCATTTTGCACAAAGGTTGTAGGCTTTGCATCAACATAGGTGATCAGTTTGCGCGTTCTGTGTATTATGGAAGGTACAAAATTATACCCATTCATAGCGAAATAATCAAGTTTTGTGAAATGATAGGCTTCGATTTTATGGGAACTATCATTTGGCAAAAAGCTACCACTATGAATACAACAGGCGGAGCAAGCATTATGGGTAGTTTTCCTTACCCGCGAAATGGTATCGTGAAGTTAGATTTTGAGTATATTTTACTTTTTAAAAAACAAGGCGACTCGCCTAAACCCACACAAGCACAAAAGGAGGCTTCTGTGATGACTACAGAAGAATGGAACACATATTTCAATGGGCATTGGTACTTCACAGGCGCAAGACAGACAAATCATATTGCAATGTTTCCTGAAGAATTGCCTAAGCGATTGATAAAAATGTTTTCTTTTGCAGGCGAAACAGTGTTAGACCCCTTTGCAGGGAGTGGCACAACTTCAGTAGTCGCAAAATCTTTAGGACGCAATTCTGTAGGTTATGAAATCAATGCAGACTTTTTGCC
>JAAFJK010000098.1 GCA_013298105.1 Cytophagales bacterium | reverse complement strand
TTTGATAAAAAAAGCAGGCATTTATCATGCAGGCGTACCCACCATATCAGGTACAGGCGCAGAGGTATCGATGACTGCCGTACTCACAGGTCCCACCAAAAAATTGGGCTTAAAATGCGACTGGACTGTCTTTGACCAAATCGTGCTTGACCCCGAACTTACTGCGAGCGTACCCCGCAATGACTGGTTTTATACAGGTATGGATTGCTATATCCACTGCATAGAATCTATGACAGGCAGATTCAAAAACACCTTCAGTGAAGCGTATGGCTACAAAGCCCTCGACCTCTGTAGAGAAGTTTATCTGGGCGAAAAAAGCGGACAAACCCCCGAAAATGACGAAAAACTCATGGTTGCTTCGTATTTTGGAGGCTTGAGTCTTACGTATTCAGAAGTAGGTGTATGCCACGCACTTTCTTATGGACTTTCTTATGTATTTGGTACGAGGCATGGGATAGCTAACTGCATTGTTTTCAATCAATTAGCGGACTATTACCCAGAAGGAGTGCAGGAATTTAAGGAAATGGTGCGTCATCACGACATCTTCATTCCTCAAAATCTTGCCAAAGACTGGACATCTGAACAGGTAGAAAAATTGATAGACATTTCTTGGGCTTTGTCGCACATGTGGAATCACGCGATAGGGGAGGACTGGCAACAAAAAATCACGCGCAATACACTGAAAGAGCTTTTTTTGAGAATGTAAAAGTAAAAAATAGGGTTCTCTGACAATTTTCGTGGTAGTTTTTTTTGCTCAATAGGATAAGGTTTTAAACCCTATCCCATTGAGCAAAAAAGGCGTTTCTTAAATCCGAACTTGCTCAAAAAATGTTTTCCACAAAAATTGTCAGACAACCAAAAATAGCTGTTTTCTGGGAGTGGCAACCCGCTTGCGGTTGTCAATCCCAGAAAATTTTACTATGGCATTTTTTCAAACGTAAATTCTGTAGTGATAGTAAGCGAACCCTGCACTGTAACAAACTCTGCTATCATTTTGTGAGGCGTAGCCGTTTTGTCAATAGATTTTACTTTTAGTGTGCGCCCAAGCAAAATACTGGGAAAACTACTTGCATTGGTATAACTGATGGTAAAAGAAGTTTCTGCTTCGCTGAAAGTGTATATACCCGCTTGAGGATTTGAGGGGGCGGGCGCAGTGCCTGTATAGCACGCGCTGGACTCACTGAATGTATTGTCTGCTTTTAGCTCAAGCACTGAGTTTTTACTACAAGCTGTGGCGGCAAGTTGTGGAAAATTTGTAAAATTCGCAGGGTCATAAATGTCAGCAATGCTCAAAGGAGCCGTAACCTTGCCTGCCGCAAGTTTCCATTTGAAAGTGATGTCTTCTTTTTTCAAACCCGTTTGTTTTGGGGGTTCAGGAGGAGTGTCCTGCGGCTTGGTATCACAAGCAGTGAAACCTACAGAGAGTATCAGGCAGGCAAGACAGAGATAAGATAAGAGGTACTTTTTCATAAATCAGATGTTTTAGTATTTTTATTTTGGTACAAAAATAGGCAAGTGCAACTTAATTTCCAAAAAAAAGTTGATTTTTTATATTTTATAAATAACTGATTATCAACATTTTGTTTTTATGTCCCTATTTTGTCCCACCCATTTTTGGGTGTTTTTTTGGGAATTTACTTTTTTTTCCCTTGTTTTGTCCTAATAAATTTAGTGCGCGAAACAAATTGCCATGAAAAAAATATTTACTACTTTGCTTCTTACCTTTAGTATCTGTAGCGTTTGGGCGCAGACAGACACACTCACACTCTATAAGCCAAATTTTGACGAACTTGAGCAACTGGAGCGTACCCAAAAAGGGGAGGCAAGTGTATCTGTAGCAGGCTTTACTTCTACGACTGTCCGCGAATCGGCAGGTATCGTAACGCTTATCACTTCAGAAGATATACAAAAGATGGGTGCGAGAGATTTGACAGATATTTTGAGGTTTGTGCCAGGATTTGATATGGCTTTAGATGTGAATCCAGTTCTTACAGTACGCGGCAATGGCGCAAACGAAGGGAAAATACTGCTACTAATAGATGGACAAGTCATCAATGATATATCAGTGGGTTATTGTATGATTTTTCAGCGTTTCCCTATCCAAAACATAGACCGCGTGGAGATTATACGTGGCGCGGGTTCTGCCATTTATGGGGGACAGGCAGGCTTGGCAGTGATAAACGTCCTCACAAAACGCGCTAACAACACGCAAGATATTAGTTTTAGTACCTCCGTAGGAGCTACAGGCAATGGCTTGCATAGGGCAGTGGCAGAAGGATATGCCCTTACCAAGTTCAAAAATGGCGTGGAAATAGACCTTTCTGCCTCCTACAATCATGGCAAACAGACAGACCGCAACTATTTTGGAGGGCTTCAATACGCTTATGTAAACAATGCAAAATCTTCTTCTCTCGCCTCCAATAACTTCAATGTAGGTGTGCGTTACAAAAAAATACAAGTCCGCTTCGTACAAAACCGTTATTTTTTAGAAAATCCGCATTTTGGTTCGAGCAAAACGACTATTTCGGGCAACTTTTTGACTGTAGGTTATGCTTTCAACCTCTTGCCTACCCTCTCTATATACACCAAAGCCAGTTTTAAGCAACAAGTACCTTACTATTTTACGGACATACCCGACTTGCCTCCCAGTGTGGCGGGTACAGGCAAGCTAACCTCCATTCAAGCAGGCAATTTATTAGAAAACAGGCTTTTGGGCAATGTGTATGCCGTTTACAAACCTTTAGAAAATCTCACACTTTCTGTAGGAGGCGAGTTTTTCCACGATAGGTCTGCCTATTTTGCTACAGATTATAGATTCAGAGATAGCAGTCAAGTTACCACTTTCAACAATATAGGTGCGTTTGCCGAGGCGAGCTTCAGGTCTAAAATAGTAAACATCACAGCAGGAGCGCGTTTGGATAAATATGGCGATATTCAGCCTGTCATAGTACCCAGAGTAGCCCTTACACGCGCTTTTGAAAAACTCCATTTCAAAGCCCTTTACACAGAAGCGTTCAAAGCTCCCAGTATTCACAACATCAAATTTTCGCCTGTAGGTACCACGATTGTTCCTGAACGTTTCCGCTTGATAGAGTTCGAAACAGGCTTTCGCTTAGGCGATAAACTCCAACTCAATGCCAATGTGTACGATATTTTTATCAAAAACTTTATTACAAGGCGTGATTTAGGCTCAAGCAGTTTTGAGTTTGTGAATGCAGGCAATGTAGGCACGCAGGGCATCGAAGGGGAGGCAAGGTACAGGGCAGGCAAGTTTGATGTGCAGTTTGGGTATTCGTTCTATAGAGTATCTACCCAAAATGTATTGAGCGAAATCAAGACCTTGCCTACCATCGCGCCTGGTATTCCTGCACAAAAGGCGACTTTGCGCATCTCGGCTGACATTACGCAAGATTTTCAAGCAAATGTAGTCTTGATGCACCTGACCAACAAATTCAGAAATTCGGACATCAATCTTGCACGCATCGATAACTTTCCCAACGAACAGCACCTAAGCCTTAATCTACAATACAAAAACTTTGCTGTCCGCAACTTGACACTTATTTTTGGCTGTTACAATGCACTTGACCAAAGACATTGGCTTCTTTCTTGGAAGCGCGACTTCAGTGCAGAGCTTTTCATGCCTTCGCAGGGAAGGGAGTTTTTGTTGAAACTTATTTATAATGTGAGGGGGTAAGGTGGAAAGGTTGAAGGGTTGAAAGGTGGAAGGGTAGAGGGGTAACAGGGTAACGGGTAAACAGGTGGGACAGGTTTTGTTTTTTCGGTTGGCAATCCGCTTGCGGTTGTCAATCCGCGAAAAAAAAGGCGGGACAGGTTTTGTTTTTTCGGTTGGCAATCCGAAAAAAGGTGCGAAAAATTGGATTGGGG
>JAAFJK010000200.1 GCA_013298105.1 Cytophagales bacterium | reverse complement strand
GCCCCTTCCATGTTGCCGTTACTTCTTTTTATCGCAGTACGCAATTTTACGGACGGACTTTCGCGCCCTTTGTTGGGAATGTTCATGTCTTTTTTTGGTTTTTTCTGCAATGTATTTTTAAATTGGCTATTGATATTTGGCAAATGGGGCTTTCCTGCCCTCGAGGTAGAGGGGGCGGCTTGGGCTACTACGATTACGCGCTTCTTGATGTTTTTTGGGCTGATTTTTTTAACTTTTTTGGACAAGCCTTTGCAGACATACTTGGTAGATTTTTCGTTTTTGAATATTCGCAAACGCTTTGTAATCAAAAACTTACGCATAGGATTTCCTGCAGGTGGGCAGATGTTTTTTGAAGTAGGTGCGTTTGGAGGGGCTGGCATCATTATGGGTTGGATCAGTGAAGAAGCACTTGGGGCGCATCAGATAGCTTTGAGTCTTTCGAGCGTTACGTATATGATTTCGCTTGGATTATCTATAGCGGGAGGGGTACTTGTCGGTGGTGCGTATGGCGAGCGCAATCCGCAACACATCAAGCGATATGGTACAATTACGTTTGGTTTGGTAGGAAGTTTTATGGTCATGATGGCACTCTTTTTTATTATTTTCCCCCAATTTTGGGTGAGTTTTTATCTTTCTGAGATTAAATCACCCGAAGTAGTTCCGATAGCCATCAATTTAGTCATTTTGGCAGGTATTTATCAGATAGGGGACGGTATTCAATGTGTGGGATTGGGGGTTCTCAGGGGTATTGAAGACACCAAAATACCTACAGTTGTTACTTTTATAGCCTATTGGTTGATAGGTATTGGGGGAAGTTATGTGCTGGGTATTCGCTTAAAGTGGGGCGCAGAAGGCGTGTGGATAGGACTTGTGGTTGCGCTTAGTTTTGCGGCAGTGATGCACACATGGCGTTTTTATAGGCGGGTAGGCAAGTTGTTTTTGTAATGATTAGGAACGAGTAAAAAATAACTTGAGAATATTTAACCACGCTGTAAGCGTCTGTTGGTATTGCCTAACCGCGTAAAAGCTCGATAACAGACGCTTACAGCGTGGCTTCGCGTGAGTGAAACTATCATGTTATTTTATTTTCATTCCTAATCTTTTGCGCTTATACTTCGTTGCAATATTCATTACAAAACACCGCTTTGCGCTTCTATTGCGCCTTGTCTAAACACAAAATATCGCATAAAAACCTGACCATCTTATTTTTTACTCGTTCCTTAGCTAACTTTTCTTAAAAAAAGCAAAAAAAATTTGGAAGTATTATTTTTTATTAGGTACTTTGCATTACATATTACTATGTTATGTATAAAAGTGTACGCCAACGTGCATATTTGTACTAAAAACGGACATTACTAAAGACTGTATATATTTTTAAGTATTTGTTTATCAATTATTTACATAAAAATTAAACATTGGCTTAAAGATTTCTATTGTATAAGTAGGTCATTGTAATATTTTCTAAGTCTTTGCAACCTATCTCTTAAATAATCAAGTTTTTTAAACTTTTTTTTAGATTTTTAATTTTTGCAGTCTTTAAAAATCTAATGATAACCATAAACCTTAAATCTTCCAACGTAAATTTTCCTTATGTTACAACTTATCGTAGCTCTCGGTTTTTTAATAGCGTCCGCCTTTTCTTGTAGCACTTCTACCAAAGCCCAAGACAGTAAACCTGTAGGTAGTACGTGGTCACTCGAAGACTGTATCCAATACGGCATCAAGCACAACATCAGCGTACAACAAAGTGAGTTGCAAATACAAGGCGCAAACCTCAATTTGCAACAAAGTAAATACGCTCGCTACCCAAACGTAAACGCCAACGTTTCACAGGGATTAAACTGGGGACGCTCTATCGATCCTTTTACGAATAGCTTTGTTACACAACAAGTAAACAACAACAACTTTAGCATCTCAAGTGGAGTTACACTTTTCAATGGCTACAGATTGCAGAATACCATACGCCAAAATGCGAATGTGGTAGAGGTAAATCAACTCAACAACGAACAAGCAAAACAAACGCTTTCACTCAATATTGCGGTAGCATATCTGAATGTATTGTTGAATCAAGAACTTTTGCGCACCGCCCAGACGAACCAACTTTCTACTCAAGCCCAGCTTGAACGCACCCAAAAGCTATTCGAGGCAGGTGCGATAGCCGAGATAGATGTCATCAATCTCAAAGCCACTTTAGCCAACAACCAACTTGCCATCACAAACACACAAAACCTTTTGGCAAACTCCAAAGTTACGCTTCAGCAACAAATGAATTTGCCGCTTGAGCCATCTTTTGAAGTAAAATCTGTGAATGTAGATAATCTTTCTGTAACGCCCATTGCCGAAACTTCTACCCAAATTTACCAAACCGCAGAGGGTACGCAGGCAAGTGTAAAAAGTGCCGACAAGACCATACAAGGCAATGAAATAGGCATAGAATTAGCTAAATCAGGACTTTATCCTACACTTTCACTGAATGGCGTGCTTTTCTCAGGCTACTCAAGTGCTACGCCCAAGTTTGAAACTTCAGATGGAGGCATTGTGAATCGTACAGTGGGATTCGTCAATGGCGACCCAAGCCTGCCCGTTGTCGCGCCTGTACCTGTATTCAATCGCACAGAAGTTCCCTACAAATTTTTCCCCCAAGTAAGCGACAACTTTCGTCAGCAGGTTTCGCTACAGTTGAATATTCCTATTTTTAACGCAAGGCAGGCAAGGACACAAATAGAAAGTGCCAGACTTACTAAAAAGAACAGCGAACTCCAAGCTACCTTAGTCCGCAACCAACTCCGCCAAACCATCGAGCAGTCCTATATAGATGCTCAAAATGCGCTCCAAACCTACAAAACACGCCAAGAGCAAGTTACAGCACTGACCAATGCCTTTGATGTTACCGAAAAACGCTATCAAGCAGGTGCTTCGAATGTAGTAGATTACAATCTTGCAAAAAACAATTTGGACGTTGCCAAATCTGACCTCGTGAGGTCAAAATACGACTATCTTTTTCGTAAAAAAGTCTTAGACTTTTATATGAATAAACCCCTTACGATGGATTAAATAAGACCAGACCACTACATAATTTCAATTTAAGCCCCTAAAATTACTAAAAAGCGAAAAAGATATAAAACTATTTTTCTTTTTTTTGTA
>JAAFJK010000660.1 GCA_013298105.1 Cytophagales bacterium | reverse complement strand
ATAAATCGTCAATAAAGCAGTAAATTGCAATCGTAAAATCTTTCATAAAAAGCGATTTGTAGTGTGAATGATTACAAATATAGCACTTATGACAAGATTTTACAATTTTTAACACCAATAATTTTAATACAATACTACGCAACTCACGTTAACTATATAACAATTTATCTCAATTTTAAGGACTTTGAAGATATCATAGGAAACGACATTTTAGTTACACATTTACTTATTTTATCAGATTTAAAAGAATCTAAAAAGAAACTATTTCTACAATGTTTGGTAGAACTTTCAAAAGAATTGCAAAAAAGTAGTTTACGCCCACCCTATGAAAGTGGTGATATTCAATTTGCCAAAAGCATCTTAAATTATGTAGATATTCAAGATGTAAAACAACTTTTAGCTTTACTAAAAGAGATTATTGCTTTGCCAGGTAAACCCAAAGGAGCGAAAAATAAAACTTATCGTGGTTCAATATTGCAAAAAAGTCCTGTGTTTGGTGAGCTTCTTTTTGAAAGAGAACCAATAAGTGAACAAGGTTTAGTTGGATTATTCTGCTCTATGTTGCATATTTTGCAAAATATATTCTTTTTACATAACGGATTGGAAATAGCTTTCCATAATTTTGAATTTATACAAGAGGCTTTTCCTGACGGAAGCATGAATTTTATTGAAAAAAAGAAGAGCAATATTGGTAAAAAATTAATACCTTTCAATGTAGAATTTGAATTTTTTAGCAAGAACTACATAAGTCATGGACATTTAGACAGTAAAGAGCCTTGCGAATTTATAATTTGTTGGGAAAACAATCTGAAAGATGCCGAAAAAATAAATGAAAACCTAACTAAAGCAGACAAAAAAATATTACCTAAAATAATTGCTATCAAAGATGTTTTGCAAACAGGAAAAATAGAACTACAATAAAAATTATTTTTAAAAAACTTTATGACCTCTCAATCTCTCCTCACTTGGAACGAAATGTGCCAAGAATACCCGAATGTTTGGGTAATGGTGGGCTACCCTGAAGAAGAAGCCAAAAAACGCGATTGGAAACAAAGCAAAGGCATTGTGTTATATTTCAAAGAAGACAGGGCAGAGTTTACGCCCTATTCTGAAACTGAAATAGAAAAATACAAAGCCCAAAAAGCCTACTCTGCTTATTATACCAATTTTACAGGCATTGCACAAGTGCAAGAAAAGCAAATCAGGGCATAACCAATTCAAAGATTTGTCTATAAACTTTGAAAATCAGTATATTACGCTTGTTAAATAATTACAATTTTTTTGAGGCATAAACCAAATAAATAAATAAAATAGGTTCTTCGAAAGTTATTGCGGAGGCAAAACTGTAGAACAGGCTTCCAGCCTGTTTATAACTTGAAAACGACAGGCGAGAAGCCTGTGCTACAGCCTGTCCCGTAATAACTTTTTAAGAACCATAAAATACATATAAAATATGTTACTGTAAAATTTTCGTATATTCTTGTAAGTTCTACAAAAAATACCATGTAGTAAGCCCTTTTGAGTGTATAGCCCCCAAACCCCCGGAGGGGGCAGAGCCGTTAAGTTCTTTTTGTAAGCAAATTACACACAAAATTTTCTACTGTTTCAGCCTCTCCCCCTGCCCCTCTCCAAAGGCGAGGGGCTTCCCGAAAATTCTCCCCTCTCCTTTGGAGAGGGGTTGGGGAGAGGCTGAAAAATAGAACCTAACAGCTCTGGGAGGTTAGGGGGCTTTCGGGGCTATGCGCATACTGCTTTTGCAATACATGAAAGGGTACTTCAGTATGGTGGTTGATTACTTTGTCTTTTCCAATCCAGTTCAAAATGGGCATATTGTCTGTTTTTTTGGCAAATAACGGTTGTATTTTTGAGAAAAAGCAAAAAATCACTGCCTTAGCAGACCTTTTGCAACGCATATTCACGCATAGCAGGCGAGTAAAACGCGGGTACAATGTCTTTGGGCGCAATGCCTCGAAGAATAAGCATTTGCCCTATTTCCAAGTCTGTATTGTCGCATCTTAACCAAACTTCCGCATTATTTTTGAGTTCTATGTGGGCTAAAGTGCTATAATGCCTTTTTGAGCCTTCCCAGCCGTCAGCTATCAATATGTATTGTCCATGCGTGTGGTCTATAGATAGCAGTGCTTCTACAGCACTGTAGTTTAAATTTTGGCTTACTTCGGTAAGTGCTTCAGTAATGGCTTTTTGATATTCAGTTAGTCTATCCATTGGGTTATTTGTTGGGTTTTAGGTTCAAAAATGAGATACTTCAAGGCTAACTCTTGCAAAAAATCAGCTAAAATATCATCACTTTGCAAAAGCAGATAACTTTCTTCGGGCATAGCCAAATATAAAGTGCGTGTAGGAAACTTAACCTTGAGAGCCAACAGATAGATTTGATATTGCCCCAATGCTTTGTAAAAGTCCGTTATAGGAGAAAGCCGCTACGTGAAACTTATACAAACTTATACATTTGATGTTCACTTCCTGCTTCGTAGCCCCCCTGTGCCATTTGACACAGGCTTTTTCGAGGCTCCACAGGCGGACACGGTGTAGCTCACCGCCAATTTCTCAAGATTCAAACTTGCATTCAAATCTCTATCTA
>JAAFJK010000528.1 GCA_013298105.1 Cytophagales bacterium | reverse complement strand
TGATAGACAAACAAGGCAAAGTTCTCGCAGACTTTACCAACAACGAAAAAATCAGAGTTACCCATAATTTTGAACAAGGCTTGGCAGTCGTGGGTGTTACTCCCATGAATTATGATGGAATGGAAGGGAAATATACAGCAGACGAATGGGGCGTGATAGACAGGGCAGGCAAGTTTATTTTGCCCATCGAATACAGCAAAATAGAGATAGAACCTAATGGCACTATCTTGGCTACCAAAGCTACAGGTATAACAATACTTTTTGATAAGCAAGGAAAACCTATTTTGAATGGAGAAGAAAGCCCAAATTATACTGAAATATCGCCTCTTATCGCCCAGCGTTTTAGGTTCGTAAAGTCCAATGACCAAGAAGCAAAATGGGGTGTATTAGATGCCACCAATGGCTATAAACGCATAGTCCCTACAAACTTTGAGGCAATATACAGCCGTTCTCCTACAGATTTTTGGGCAATCAATTCGTGGAATTACTTAAAAAAATTTGATGAATTTGTCAGTGATGATATAACTTACGCGAAGGAAGGTAAGGTAAATTTTTATACCTATACACGCGCTATTTCGCCTGAGAAGCCCATGCGTATTTATGGAATATATCATAACTCCACTGCAACCTTCGAATATGATGGCAAATATGGCATCTTAGACGATAAAAACCTCGCTATCAAGACCATAGGCTATGATTCTATCCCTGCCATAAATGAAGGTGGTTATGCAGACCTCATACCCGCACAAAAGCGGGGCAAATGGGGCTACCTCAACCACGAGGGCGAAATTATCATACAGCCACAATTTGAGGAGGTAGAAAATTCACCTCTTTTTTATCAAGGCTATGCCGCAGTGAAAAAGGCAGGCAAGTGGGGAATCATTGATAAAAGTGGCAAAATCATCACGCCTTTTGAATACGAATCCATTTCCGCGCCTACTATACAGCAAGGAAAAGACACATATTACCGCGAAGCTAAAAAAAATGGGCTTATTGGCTTGCTTGATGAAAATAGCAAACTGATAGTTCCATGTCAGTTTCAACTTATCAATGCCGTATCGAGTGAATACTTCATAGGTACAGACAGCAAGGGCAGGCAAGGCGTTTCGGATTATACAGGCAAAGTCCTGATGGCTTACGACTACGAAACACTTACCAATCCACGCGACCACAACACGCTATTTTTTGGTAAAAAGGCAGGCAAGGCAGGCATTGTCAATCTTGGCGACAAAGTTATTCTTCCTTTTGCTTATGACAGTCTAAAGTCCATATATTATTCACCCCAATTTATTTATGCCTACAAAGCAGGCAAGGTAGGCATCGAGAAACTTCAAAACGAACAATCCAAAACCATCTTGCCTACCGAATATGATGCAGTGGAACTCAAAGGCAACTTTTGGAAAGTAAAGAAAAATGGCAAATGGGGAGCTTTAAATGACAAACAAGTGCTTTTTGTACCTTGTGAATATGATGAATTGGGTGATAAATATAATCTTTTTACAAAACTTTATACACCTTTTCAAAAAAACGGGCTTATAGGCATTTTAGACAACACAGGCAAGGAAATCTTGCCTGCCGAATACGAAGAAATAGACTATCCAAGAGAGCCTTTTTTGAGCAAAAAGGGAGGCAAGTTTGGGGTAGTAAATGCCCAAAATAAAGTCATCATACCCTTCGAATATGATAAACTTGAGGAAGCCTATACTGAAGACAACTATTGTTGGCGCATGACCAAAAACAACAAAGAAGGCATATTGAGCCAAACCAACGAAATCATTGTCCCGATACAATATGACGAATTGGGGCATTTTACGCTAAAAGATGGGCTACTGATGGGTGCAAAAAAACAAAACAAATGGGGCTACATCAATGCCAAACAAAAAATGGTTATCTCCGCCATGTATGAAGATGCCAAAGTATTCCAGCGTGTGGCAGGCAAGACGCTGGCTATCGTAAAAAAAGACGGAAAATGGGGCATTATCAATGAAAAGAACAAAGTCATTGTTCCTTTTTTGTACGAACGAATATACTTGATTGGTAACGAAAAAGGGCTTTTCCAAGCAAAAATAGCTGAAAAATATATCGCCCTTGATGCACAAGGAAAAGAGGTAAAGGAATAGACTTCTTGCGAAAGTCTATTTCCCTCGCTCAAAATTTGTTAGACTTCTTGCGAAAGTCTTTTTAACCCTTCTCCATTTGGAGAAGGGCAGGGTTGAGGTATCAAAAATAGCACTTTCGCAAGAAGTCTATTGACTTACGCCTGTTTCTATCAGGCGCATCAAGATATGAATGACCTTGATGTGTATTTCTTGGATACGGTCTGCATAACCAAAGTGTGGTACGCGGATTTCTACATCTGCCTTGCCTGCCAGCTTGCCTCCATCTTTGCCTGTCAGCAAAACCACGTGCATATTTTTGGCACGTGCCGCTTCTACAGCGCGTATGATATTGCCCGAATTGCCACTTGTACTGATGCCAAGTAATACATCACCTGCTTGTCCAAGTCCTTCTATGAAGCGCGAAAAGACAAACTCAAATCCATAGTCGTTGCTTACACAAGACAAATGACTTACGTCTGAGATAGCGAGAGCAGGCAAGGCAGGACGATTGTCGCGGTATCGACCGCTTAGTTCTTCTGCAAAATGCATGGCATCACAGTGCGAGCCACCATTGCCACAGCTGATGATTTTCTTGCCTGCCTTTATAGCTTCCACCATGCACTTGCCTGCCTCCGCGATGGCTTCGAGGCAAGTAGGATTTGCCAAAAAGTTTTCTAAAGTTTTTTGGGCTTCAAGTAGGTCGTTTTTGATGATGTCTAACATAGTGGGAATATTTACAATTTAGTTTTTAGGGTTCAAACCTCGTACCTAAAAAGGGTGTTCTTTTTCTTTTTTAACAACTGCCGATACGATAAGCCCTATTATAATCATAAAGATAAAGCCAAAAATAAACCCTGTAGGCAAAAAAACTTGGGGCGTATAGATGACATCTAACATTTTCATTTGCATTTCTATCATGTTCTCAGGGGCATCTTGGGCTTCGAGTTGGGCTAAAGCCATTTGTTTGGCATTGACAAAAAAAGCGGGATTCAAATGGTAGTAAAAGATATATGACCACACTGTACTGATGCTACTACTTATCAAGCCAAGCCACGCTATTATATTCATGCCTTGCCCAAAAGATATAAAACCACCTTGCTCGCGCTTGTATTGGTTCAGAGCAGAAGACAAAAAACCTATCAAAATTCCAAAATAGATTATGCTAAATAGGATAGAGATAAGGGTGGATTTTGTCCAACTTTCTGGGAAAAAGAACATGACCAAAGACATAACCACAGAGGTCAGACTAAGCAAAGTCGCATAATGCAACGCGACCTGAAAGGGAGTACGCTGATTTATATTTTCCATAGCAAGAAGTTATTTGGAAGTAGGTACAAGAAAAATATCGGGGCTGTCTTTACGGAGGGCGTTTGCGACTACTACTTTTTGGGGTTCTATTTTTTTGATAACGATTTGCTCCTGTACGCCCTCTTTGGTCTGTAGGATTACACTTCGTCCATCATCTGCTACGCGCCAAGAGCCTTCATAGTTGCGTTTGCCTTCAAACTCTACATAGAAAGAATTGTTGGCATTGAAAGAGATGACGGATTTTTCAACCTCCGAAACAAGGTCTGCCTCGATGCGTTTTTTTTGGTCAGGTGTAAGTTTTTCGTAAGACTTACGCTCATCTTCTGGCATTTTGGCAATTCGTTGCTGAATGTCTATGACAAGTTTCCATTTTTTTTCAAAAATGTCGTTCGTGATTTGGCTATAGGCAGGCAAGGCAAACGAATAGAAGCAAAAAAGAAGGGCAGAAAAATTAAAATAAGTTGTGTGTTTCATAACGTTTTGTTTTTACTATGCAAAAGTATATATTTTCTTTTGAATTGTGGTGTTTTTGGGTTGTTAATAAAATACAGATGTAATATTTTTCTTGTAAAACGCTTGTAAAACGCTTTGCAGTGCCTTTACAGGGGTTTTTCTTGGTTTTGGT
>JAAFJK010000107.1 GCA_013298105.1 Cytophagales bacterium | reverse complement strand
TATGAGAAATATTTATTGCCTGTAATTCTTACCATGTGCATTGCATGGTACACTCATCGTATCAGTCCTCTGCTATTGTTGGGTTGGGCTTATCTCATGATACTTTTTGGTAACAAAACAAACAATAAAAAACTCATGGAACAAGAGCTACAAGAGGAAAAGCATTTAGACCTTACCTACCTGCGTGAACCACATGAGGAAGCGTACAAAAAGATGGTAGAAGCCCACAAAGTAGAAACAGGCTATATTTTATTGAACCAAAATATATTCAGTAACCTCAAGGAAAATATCCATGAAGCCTGTTTGATACACGCAAAGTTAGAATTTAGTGGCTATAGTTATGTTTTCCCGACAGATGTGCAAGAGATATACCATAGATATAGTACCCATTTGCAGACACTTGAGGCAGGCAAGGTCAAGTTCCCGCCCACTTTTGAGGAACAGGAAACCGAAAAGCAAGCCTATTTTGAGGCGGCACGCTATATATTGGCACTCGAGTATAACAAATCGCGCCAACACTTCAACGCACTCATGGATTTACTCATTCAAAACAAAGAAGAAGCTATTTATTATCACTTTTTTTTGAATCTCTCCTGCTCTCTGAACCGACAATTTTATGGGACAACTTACGAACCGCTTGACTATTTGACACGCTATGCCCGAGAGCTATTTCATGAAGCGGCACCCTTCAAAGTCTATCTTTCAAAACGTTTGGAATATAACAAGCTCCTTGCCTACCTCCCGCCCACAGGCTCCAATGAATGGATACTACAAGAAGAAAATGCCTTGAAAAACAGCCTACAGGACATAGAATTAGCCAAAGTAAGACAGTATTTGCAGTTTTTGGAGCAAAGCCGTACCACACCACATTTGCGGATACAGCCTTTTTTGCTTGAGGGCGAGGAGGGAGTTTTGTTTATTTAGTCCTACTGTTTTTTTCTTAAAACTCCTCCAGCCACCTATCCAAACTATCTTCTGTACCTAAACCAAACTTTTTCTTAAGCCTGTACCGCGACATTTCTACGCTTTTGGTGGCTACATTCATGAGTGAAGCCACTTCCTTGTTCGACATTTTCATGCGGATATATGCCAGCATTTTAAGCTCTGTTTGTGAAAGTGTAGAAAAGGCTTCTAATAAGTTATCAAAAAACTTCGGGTGGACTTCTACAAAATGACGTTGGAAATTCTCCCAATTTTTGTCCAAATCGATAGAGTTCCTGACATCTTGCAAAAGTGGTTTTACCTGTGCTTTTACTTCAGGGGAGAGGTCATTTAGTTTTTCTTGCAAAGTATTGAGCATTTCATTTTTTTGGAATATATGCAAGGTACTACTTGCCAATTCACGTTCTTGGTAGCCGATATGTTCTTTTAGGCGTTCTTGTGCCGTTTTTTGCAAGGTAAGCAAGGTTTTCTGTACCTTGTATCTATAAAAAAGTAAGACCGCCAACAGGATTAGTAATAACAGAATTAAAAAAAGTCCCAAAATGGTATTTTGATTGATGCGTTTATCTTTTTCGAGCAGTTGGATTTGTTGTGTCTTTTTTTCTGTTTCGTATTCTACTGTGAGTTCTGCGATTTGTTGGCTTTTTTGAAGGTTAAAAAGTGAGTCTTTCAGCGCGAAACCTTGTGCTTGGTATTGGTAGGCAAGTTCAAATGCACCTTGCCTGCGGTGCAGGGAGGCAAGAAGGTCATAAGCAAGTCGTTCTTCAGCTTTAAGTTCGTGTTTTTGGGCTAAGGCAAGACTTTTCTGTGCATACATGATGGCGGTGGCATAATCTTTTTGTGCGGTATAATTTTCTGCAAAGTGCAGGAGTGTGTTGGTCAGTATAAGCCCGTCTTCGGTCTGGTAGGCAAGGTCATATACTTTTTGATAATAGGCGCGACCTTTGGCGTATTCGCCCTGTTCGGTAGCTATCAAGCCCAGTCCGTTTTGGGCATCAATGATGATAACTTTTTCATCTATTTTGATGGCATACTCGAGGGCTTGTTGGGCGTATGCTTCGGCTTTTTCATATTGTTTGAGGGTTCTATAATTGGTAGAGAGGTGATAAAGTGCGTGTGCCTTGAGGCTTGCTCTTGGTTTGGTGGCTTCTTTGTTGAGTTGGAGGGTTTTTTGATAAAATTCGGTGGATTTTTCGATTTGCCCGCTTGAATAGTAAGTGATGCCTATATTCAGGCAAGACCTTGCCCATTCTGCCTTGTCGCCTATTTGTTCTTTTAGGCGCAATGCTTTGAAGTGATATTTGAAAGAAGCCTCAAAATCGCCTTTATTCTCACACACTACCCCCATCAGTGTCAATATCCTTGCCTGCCACTTTATGTCCTCGATACGCTCGGCTATGGGCAGGGCTTTTTTACAGCAAGACAAGGCAAGATTGTAAGAGGCTCTCTGCCAATACAACTTACCCAACGAATCGAGCCTTTGTAGGTCTTGGATTGGTTCTTGCGCCCAGCCCATCTCTATAAAAAGTCCCCAAACGCATATTATCCAAAAATACTTTTTATACATTCAGCAATACATTTACCGCAAATATAAACATTTAAAAAAACAAAAGCTAAGTTTGTATGTACAAACTTAGCTTTTGGTGGGTAGGCAAGTGCCTTGCCTGCCATAACAGTAGAGAGCGATTAGTCATCTAAAGATGAAAAGCGCGAGCCACGTTGATTGTAGCGGTCGCGCAATTCTCGAATACTCGAAACACTTTGTGCAATATCTTCTTCAATATTGCCTGTGTGGATTAGTCCTTTGCGGATATCATCAAAGAGATAGTTCTCTGACTTTATCAGCATATTGGAGGTATAATTATACCTACGGAGTGAATTAGAGAATTTTGGTTTACGGTCGCTCATATCGACTGCTGGGGGATTAAGAAGTGAATAATAAATGATTTAAGAATGTTGCTGATTACATGATATTTCTTGTCAAGTGTAATATATTTTTTGTTTTGGCAAAAATAGTTATCTTTGCAGTTGCAAAAATACAATAAAAAACTTTAAAATCCTAATTGAATGGAATTATTATCCAGCATATTGCAATTTATTCTCTGCATCACTATCATAGTGGGCTTGCACGAGTGGGGACACATGGCAACCGCAAAGTGGTTTGGTATGCGTGTAGAGAAGTATTTTATAGGCTTTCCGCCCAAATTGTTTGGCTTCAAAAGAGGCGAAACAGAATATGGTTTGGGGGCTATTCCGCTCGGTGGCTTTGTAAAAATATCGGGTATGATAGACGAATCGATGGACAAAGAGCAAATGAAACTCCCACCACAGCCGTATGAATTTCGAGCCAAACCCGCTTGGCAACGCCTTATCGTGATGCTTGGTGGTATCATTGTAAATGTAATAACAGGCGTGTTTGTTTTCATGCTTTGGTACTTCTTTACAGGCGAATCTTTTACGCCTATCAGCGAAGTCAATAAACAAGGCATTGCGGCTTATCCTGTAGCAGAATCTATAGGGCTGCAGTCAGGCGATAAAATATTAAAATTCAATGGCAAAGAAGTAACTTATTTTGAAGATGTAGTGGGTGCAAAAGTCTTTTTGGGTTCAAATGGCTACTATACTGTAGAGCGTGATGGCAAAGAAAAACGCATAGATATTCCTAACGGCATTGTAGAAAAATTGGACAAAAATATGTTCATCTCACCTTTTCAAGCATTTGAAGTAGAGAATGTAAGCCCCAATACACCCGCAGAGAAAGCAGGCATCATCAAAGGCGACAAGATAACAGCACTCAATGGTATGCCTGTACGCTATTATCACGAGTTCGAGAAAGCCAAAGTAAGTGCCAAAAACAAAACTGTACCCATCACTATAGTGCGGGCA
>JAAFJK010000240.1 GCA_013298105.1 Cytophagales bacterium | reverse complement strand
CTGTGCGGGTAGGCAAGGCTAAAATCATAAAAACTCCTTCAGCACTTCCTTGTCATCAAAAGGGTAGCGCGTGCCTTTGATTTCTTGGTATGTTTCATGTCCCTTGCCTGCCACGAGGATAATGTCGTTTTCTTGAGCTATTCTACAAGCGTATTGGATAGCTTCGCGCCTGTTTTCTATGCGGTGGGCTTTTTTGCGTTCAAGGAAACCCAATCCCTGATACATATCATCTAATATTTTTTCGGGATTTTCGGTGCGTGGATTGTCGGAAGTAAGCACCGCTACATGGCTAAATTCGCAGGCAAGACGCGCCATAATCGGGCGTTTAGTCGTGTCCCTGTCCCCCCCACAACCTACTACCGTAATGATGCGTTGCCCTTCAGTTGCTAATTGCTCAATCGTCATCAGTACGTTTTTGAGTGCATCAGGTGTATGCGCATAATCCACGATAGCCGTAATGCCGCGCGTAGAACGGATTTGGTCAAAACGCCCTTCTGCCCCTGTGATACCTGAAAGAATCGTCAGGACTTCAGTTTCTTTTTCGCCCAAAAGTATGCCCACACTGTACGCCGTAAGCAAATTGTAGGCATTGAAATCGCCTATCAGCCTGCACCAAACCTCTTGTTGATTCACTTCCAGCAAAAGCCCCTGTAGCGTATTTTCTATGATTTTGGCTTTGAAGTCCGACATACTTTTGAGCGAAAAGCTCTTTTGTGTCTTTGCTTCACAATTCTGAAGCATTACTTTTCCACGCTTGTCGTCTATATTTACCAATGCAAAAGCTGTAGGCGTAAGTTCATCAAAAAACTTCTTTTTTGCTTTGATGTAGTTATCAAAAGTCCCATGAAAGTCGAGATGGTCGTGGGTGATATTCGTAAAAACTGCTCCCTTGAATACCAGCCCTGCGCAACGCTCTTGTACGAGCGCGTGCGAGCTTACTTCCATGAATACGTGCGTACAGCCTTCTTGAAGCATTTGCGCCAGCAAACCCTGTAGCGTGAGCGCGTCTGGAGTAGTAAATTGAGTGGGGATTATTTTGTCATTGATTTGGTTTTGGACTGTAGAGATAAGCCCCACACTATAGCCCAATGCCCTGAAAAGTTTAAAGAGCAAAGTCGTAACAGTTGTTTTGCCGTTCGTACCCGTAACGCCCACGACTTGCATGGACTTTGAGGGGTGCGCATACCAATTAGCGGCTATCAGTCCAAGCACTTTGGCTGTATCGGGGCAGGCAAGGCAGGCAAGGTCGGCAGGCAAGTCTGTCGGCAAGGTCTGTACTATGATGGCTACCGCGCCTTTCTGTATTGCCATCTCGATGAAGGCGTGTCCATCTGATTGTGTGCCTACAGTAGCTATGAATAGCGTATTTGCGGTAACTTGTCTTGAGTCAAAACAAATTTTTTCAATTTCTACCTCAAGGTTGCCTTGCACGAGCGTACAGGGCGTATGTTGTAAAAGTTCGCGTAATTTCATAAAAATTAAAAAGGACTTTTGTTTTTTTCGGTTGTCAATCCGAAAAAAAACGTTATTTATGATTCCTAAACCTCCACTTGCTGTTCAAACCTAAATTTATACATATCCCAAAACCGTTGATTCGGGACTACAGCTTGTTGATTTTTGGCAAGTAGGGGCTTTATGTTATCCACAAAGTACGTTTTCATGAGTCCAATATTTTTGGCTTCTATCTCTCCTCCGTAGGTGCAGTCAAAAAAATCTTTGATGTGATTGTAGGTAACTTCCGAGATATTGACCTTGCCTACCGTCCCGCCACTCTCGAGGCGCGAAGCAATATTGACAGCTCCACCCCAAACGTCATACGCAAATTTGACCTTGCCTACCACCCCCGCCACGACATCGCCTGTATGAATCCCCAAACGAACTTGCCAAAAATCTCCCGCACGTTTTTTGTATTCCTCCTCCATCCAATGTTGGATTTTCAGTGCCACAAGGCAGACATCTACAGGGTTTGATTTATTTACTTCAGGACAACCCGCCACAGCCATATAGCAGTCGCCAATGGTTTTGATACGCTCCATTTTGTGTTCCATGGTGTAGTTGTCCATTTGCGTGAACATCATATTCAGCTCATTTACAAGGACTTGGGGCGTAACCTTGCCTGCGTATTTGGAAAATCCCTTTACGTCTGCAAACATAATAGAGGTATGCGGAAAAAATCGAACTTCCGTTTCGCCTTTTTCCTTCAGCTCTTGGGCTATTTCTTTGGGCAAAATATTGAGCAATAATTTTTCGGATTTGGCTCTTTCTGCCTCTATAATTTTGTTTTTGGCTTTTTGGGCTTGCCCATTCCTGTATGTGATGTAAGCTATCAATCCAATAAACATCACAAGCAATGCCGCGCCTATCTGTGTATCGCGGGTGTATCGTGCCTGAAGGTCGAGGTTTTCTTTGATGGCTTTGATGGCTTTCAGATTGATGTCTATTTTGTAGCGCGAGTCATTGATTTCGTTTTGTAGTTCGGGCTTTCGGAGGAGGACTTTGGCAGAATCTTGTTCTATTTTGGCTAACAATTTGCGGGCTAATTCTGCAAATATAATGGCTTTGGTGTATTGCTTGTTTTCTTTGTACCACCACGCGCCATAGTTCAGCAAACGTGCTGAATAAAGCGGAATAGAGGCATAATGCGCCTGCAAACTTTCAAAAAGTTTCCCGCCATTTCGGTTGATATACTGCTCGCGCATATCTGTTTCGAGATTGGAGAGCATGAGCCATTCTGCGCCTTCTATTTTCTTCAACAAAGCAAGTGAAATGGACTTTATGGGGTTTTGAGAAATATAAATATTCCGAAGGCTGGACTCATCAAAAGAGGCAGGCAAGGTTTGGATTTCGTTGCGCTCTACGAATATATTTTTTAAGAGTGGCAATTTGCCGATACTTTCAGGCAGGCGCGTCAGGCGGTTTTGGTTTGCTGAGAGATTTTGTAATTGCAGGAGTTCACCCAATGCTTCGGGCAGGGAGGCAAGTTGGTTTTGAGAGATTTGCAAGGTTTCGAGGCTTTGCAACTTTCCTATAGAATCGGTAAGGGTGCTAAGTTTATTCTGAGAAATGATAAGCCGTTTTAGCCCCACAAGTCCGCTCAGGCGGGTAGGCAAGGCAGTCAGTTGATTGCTTGCAAGTCGGAGTTCTTCGAGTTTTGTCAAATCTGTGAGCGAGGCAGGCAAGGCAGTGAGTTGATTGTCAGACACATTCAAATCCAACAGACTGAGCCACTTGCCTACACAGGCAGGCAAGGCAGAGAGTTGGTTATTGCTTACGTTCAGCAGTTGCAGGTTCGTAAGTTCGCACAGCGAGGCAGGCAAGGTGCGGAGTTGGTTATTGAAGATGTTGAAGTTTTTGAGTTTTTTGAGCTTGCCTACCTCCGCTGGTATGGAGGTCAGCTGATTTTCAGAAAAACTAAGGTCTTGCAAACCTATAAGCTCACATACAAAGTTTGGAAATTCTTTGAGTTGATTGCGGTGCAGATACAGTTCTTGCAGGTTTGTGAGGTCTTGCATCGAGGCAGGCAAGGTCGTAAGGCTGTTTTCATACGCCACCAAGATTTTCAATTTTTTCAACTTGCCTACGGAGGCAGGCAAGGTCTTCAGTTTATTGGTAGATAGGTTAAGGTGCTGTAAATTAGCGAGTTGCCCGATACTTTCGGGCAATGCTTCTATCTGATTTCCTCCTAAAAAAAGCTGTTCGAGGTTTTTGAGTTCTGCGATACTTTCGGGAATGGTTTTGAGTTGGTTTGTACCTTTTTGAAAATAACCTTCGGCTGAAGTATAACTTCCGAGATACAAGATTTGGAGGTTTTTCAGTTGGGTGATTTCGGTAGGAAAAGTCGTGAGATTCGCTTGACTGAGGTCGAGCGTTTGTACAAGTTCGGGAGTCATCAATGCCTCCTCCAAACTATTGAAAGTCGCCTCGTCAGGCAACTGTCCAAAGACCTTGCCTACCCCCACCAAAAGCCATAGCCCTATCCATTTATACATATATTGAACTATTTAGCCCCCTGCCCCAAAGGAGAGAATTAATCTAATTTTATGCCTATTTGAATATTTTGGTAGGTAAGTTTGCACTTAACTTACGCAAAACTCCCCTTTGGGGTTGGGGGCTAAATAGTTAGTACATCTCAAAATCGTCAATCACCTTTACAATGGCTTATTCAGAAGCTCAGTATCTGCTATATTCGGATATTTGGGTTGGTGATACTCCGTATGATAAAATCTTGAATAATATTGAAGGTTTGCTTCCACATCTACTTCCGAAAAACTTAGTTTAAGTGGTGGGTGATTCGGATACATGGCGAGTAGCTTTTGCACTGTATCTATGTCATGGCAAGTAATCAAGTCTTTGGTGGCTGTCCCAGCCTCTTTTTCAGACACAGCATCACCTCTCAAAAAACATATAATATTTTCTACATCATTAAAAAAGCGTATGCCTGCAGTTCTATCAAATTGGAGGACAATCATCTCTTCTGGTGTAGCAAGTTGCTTGAGCATATTTTCATAATGCACAGGGTCGTTAAAAACACCGTTTTTTTCATTCATTGCTTTCAGCCCTTCTACCATTTTTTCTCCATTTTCAAATACAAGAAAATCATCTCCAAAAAAACTTGTAAATTGTTTGTATTGTGATTCTTGACTTTCGAGTATTGTTTCTTGGTTTTTTGCAGGGTACATCCAAAATTTTGGATATATCTTATGTGCAAGTTCTGTTACCGCTTTCTCTTTGCTCTCTATAGGTGTTCCTATCACAGAGCCACTTATCCACCATGCTTCGTTCCATTTTGCAAGTTTGGTATTGACTACAAAAGGGCTTTCAGGCATATTTTTATCTGTTTTTTGTCCTGACATACGCAGCACTGAATAGCTTTGTTTTGTGCCTATGTGTTTGAGGTGAAAGTATTCTTTGTCTATACTTTCTACAAAGTAGTAGCCATGATGTGTTTGGCGCAAAGTGGCTATTTCTGCTCTTTTTTTATCTGAGCATTGTGCAAGCGAAGTCAATATATCGAGTGCAGTGATACTTCCAAAGCACAAGGGATAGTTGTATAGATAGTCATCTTGCATCGAATAAATCAACTTGCCTACTATATCAGTATCCATATTTAGATTTCTTTCATAAGCCTCCCCAAGAAGCACAGTTATGGCACCGCTGAGTTCTATTTTGGCATCAAGGGCTATGTAAGACTCTAAAGCCAACCAATGCAATTTAACTTTTAAGTCAAAAAAACCGATGCTATCAGCCACTTTGAAGTAGTCTTTGTAAAAGTTTGTAACAGGCGCATCTTCAAGGTTATCTTCCAATACTTCCAAGATATTTTCTGCTATAGGTTCAAACGAAAAAGGGTTATAGACCATATTTTCTACGTTTTCCTTTTCCCAAAAATGCCACAAGAGGTAAGCTATATCTTGCACATTCAGGTATTCTGAACTATATTCTGTAAGGTCATAAAAAGGCAATTCCTTGCCTATATTTTGCTTATTCTGCGCTATAAAGTAGTTCCAGATGCCGATTTCATTTGTGAAATCTTCAAAAAAAGAAGCTATGACACAAGATACTTTAGAGATAGCATCATTTTCAAAGCCTTCAAAGTCTTCAAAAAGAGCTATTTCGATGTCATCATTCTCTTTAAACTCCAACAATACTTCTTGGACTTGATTGGCTATACGTAAGTAATAGGCATCATACATACCTTGTGATTTTTCGTAAGGTTTGTAATTAAGCCACTGTTTGAGTTGGATTTTAGTGTTAAAAGGAGATAGTTTTGACTTTTTCATAGTGGAGAGAAAGTTATTGCATCAATAAATAGGCTGTCATGTAGTCATTCAAATCGCCATCGAGGACGGTTTGGACATCAGAGCGTTCAAAATTGGTGCGGTGGTCTTTGATAAGTTTGTAGGGGTGGAGCGTATAGCTACGGATTTGAGAGCCAAAGTCTATCCGTTTTTTGGTGCCTTCTATGCGGTCGCGCTCTGCATTGCGTTTATCTACTTCTACTTGGTAGAGGCGGGACTTTAGCAATTTGAGTGCTTTGTCTTTGTTTTGGATTTGTGAGCGTTCTTGCTGACATTCTATGATGATACCCGAAGGGCGGTGCTTTAGGCGGACTGCTGTTTCCACTTTGTTCACATTTTGTCCACCCGCGCCTCCAGCCCTGAAAGTATCCCAATCTATATCGGCAGGATTGATGTCTATTTGGATAGTATTATCTACTACAGGATACGCGAATACAGAAGCAAAAGAGGTTTCACGACTTCCGCCTGAGTTGAAGGGAGAAATGCGTACCAACCGATGCACGCCTATCTCAGACTTCAGATAACCATACGCAAAGTCGCCTTCTATCTCAAGCGTAGCGGATTTGATACCTGCTGTATCGCCTGCTTGTGAGTGGACTTCGCGGACAGTACAGCCGTTTTTCTCGCCCCAAAGGATATACATACGCATGAGCATCTCTGCCCAGTCGCAACTATCAGTACCTCCCGCGCCCGGTTTTATTTCTATGATGGCGGGCATTTGGTCTTCGGGTGCGTTGAGCATTTTTTTGAACTCAAGGGCTTCGAGGCAGGCAAGGGCAGTTTGATAGCTTTCTTCTACCTCTTGCGGGGTTGTTTCGCCTATTTCTTGAAACTCACGCATGACTTCCAGCTCACCAAAAAGCTCGACTACTTTTTGGTAAGCATTTGTCCAAACTTTGAGGGTTTGGATTTGTTTCATGGTTTTTTCAGCTTCTTTGGAGTCTTCCCAGAAGTTGGCTTCGAGGGTTATGGCTTCGAGGGCTTGGATTTCGGATAGTTTGCTATCGTTGTCAAAGATACCTCCCCAAAACCTCTACGCGGCTTTTGATTTCTTTGAATTGGTCTGTGGTCATGTGAATATGTAAGATTTCAGGCAAACCAGTTTTATGGTTTGTCCTTGCGGAGTTGTTCTATTTCTTCGGCTGTTAAGCCTGTATGTTTGGCAATATCTGTGTTTGACAGAGGTGTTTCGAACAGACTTTTTGCAATTTCAATCGCTTTTTCATTTCGTATTTTATCCTCTGCCTCCATTTGCAAAGTAAGTGCTTCACTTGCTTTCAGGTGCAAAGAGTCCAAATAACGATTGTAGGCATAATTTTGTTCTTTATTCAAACGCATGAGGTCAAAAGCCTCTTTTGCTTCTGCCAAGCCTTTTGCCTTGAACTCATCTTTTACTTCGCTATTTTTGAGAAAATAAACCCACTCATCAAGCGTATCGGTGGCTATATCGTTAAATTTATTGACTTTGATGATGTAGTATTCAGGAAAAATATCTGAAACGTTTTGTTTCTCAAACGTTCTTCTTTGCTTATTTGAGAGTTGTAACAAGTCTTTTTGGTGCAAACCCTCAAAGTTTGTTTTGCCCTTATAAATATAGTCTTTGCCTTGCCCCAAGTCAAAATACACAATATTGATAGAAATTACTTTTTTTATTTCAAGGTAAGATGCTCCCAATGCCAGATTTTCAGTCAGGGCTTTAGATGCTCCATAAGCCATTCTGTGAAAGTAGTCTATCTCGTATGTATTTTGGATTTCAATGACAATCAACTCATTTTTAGCGTTTTGTGTCAAAATATCTACTCGGTTGTACTTGTCTTTCTCTGTTTCTTGGTTGCTTTCACTTTCCAAAATTTCTTTAATTTTGACATCTTCAAAAAGAAGTTCAGACAAAAAGCCCTCCAAGACTACAAAATTAGCTTTGTCACGCAGTAGTCTTTTGATAGCCCAATCAAAACGAATTAGTTTTTTGCTCATATTTTCGTTTCTAAAAAAATCCGTTGCAAAGGTAAGCAATTTTACTGATTACTCAATCTTGGAACTTGTGTATTTTTGGGAAAAATATGAATCAGGAACGAGTAAAAATAACTTGAGAATATTTAGCCACGCTGTAAGCATCTGTTATCGAGCTTTTACGCGGTTAAGGAACGAGTAAAAAATAAATTGCTAATTTTGTTAATCTTTTGCGCTTATACTTTGTTGCAATAATCATTACAAAACACTATCTCATTGTTTGCGCGCTTCTATTGCGCCTCGTCTAAGCCCAAAATATCGCACAAAATCTTTATCACTTTATTTTCTACTCGTTCCTTACAGCGTGGCTTCGCGTGAGTGAAATTATCATGTTATTTTATTTTTATTCATTACAAATCGCACAAAATTTTTATCACCTTATTTTTTACTTGTTTCTTATGGTTTGTCCTTGCGGAGTTGTTCTATTTCTTCAGCTGTTAAGCCTGTTATTTGTGTAATTATCTCATTTGTTAAACGAGCCATTATAGCATTTTTTGCAATTTCAATGTTTCGTTCTTGGCGGACTTTATCCTCTGCCTCCATTTGCAAAGTAAGTGCCTCACTTGCTTTCAGGTGCAAAGAGTCCAAATAACGATTGTAGGCATAATTTTGTTCTTTATTCAAACGCATGAGGTCAAAAGCCTCTTTTGCTTCTGCCAAGCCTTTTGCCTTGAACTCATCTTTT
>JAAFJK010000441.1 GCA_013298105.1 Cytophagales bacterium | reverse complement strand
CTCAAGATAAAGCAAAAAGTATCTATGTCTTTCCGTACCTTGCAAGGTGCAAAAATCTATGCCCGCATACAAGGCACAATCAACACTATAAAGAAACATAAAATGAACTTGTTTCAAACTATCAAAGACGTAAAGCTCAAAAAAAACATCTCTTTTACCCTACCCACTAAATAGTTACGTTTTTACAAAAAAAAATACTACTTTGGCACTCGAAACGCCCTTCACTAAACCCTCCTCAGGGCAAGGAACTTGACTCGTATGCTACCTGAAGTACGCCAACAGTATAACAAACTCTTTAAACAAGCCCGCTATGAGGCTTTAGTAGAAACTGTACACGCAGATTATCCCAATCAGTTGGAATTTCGATTGGCGGAAACGCCTGTTTTTGTACCCAAAGACTTGGGCGCAAAAATTATAGAAGCAGGCGAGAAAATCATAGACGTGATAGTCGCCCCTGACTTCAAAGAAAAAACTAAAAATGCAGTGCCTGCTGACTGCCTTGTACCAAACGAGAACGCCCACAGCTCGTTTATGGCTTTTGATTATGCCGTTTGCAAAGATGCTGAAGGCAATCTAATACCACAACTGATTGAGTTACAGGGATTTCCTTCTATTTTTGGTTTTCAGCCGTATTTGGGCGAAGCGTACAGGCAGGCGATGTATGTGCCTGAAGGTTTTGCAGAATATTTTGGAGGCAGAGACCGCGAAATGTATATCAATGAGTTCAGAGATTTTTTGCTGGGTGGACACGCCCCCGAAAACGTCATCTTGTTGGAGATTTATCCCGAAAAACAAAAAACGCGCATCGACTTTGTGCTTACAGCCGAATATACGGGCGTAAAAGCGGTGTGCCTTACGAAAATACAAAAAGAAGGCAAAAAATTGTATTATGACCTCGATGGGGTGCGCACAGAGATAAAACGCATTTACCACAGATTGATTTTTGATGAATTGCAACAATTTCCTGACCTCCAGACGGAGTTCAAACTCACAGATGAAGTCGAGGTAGAATGGGTAGGACATCCAAATTGGTTTTTCCGCATCAGTAAATACACCTTGCCTTTTTTGCAAGGAAATCAGTACGTACCCGCAAGTTATTTTTTGCATGAGCTGAAAGAATATCCCACTGATTTAGAAAATTATGTCCTCAAACCGCTCTTTTCTTTTGCGGGTATGGGCGTAAAAATAAACGTTACAAAAGCCGATTTGGACGCTATCACAGACCGCGAAAACTATCTACTTCAGCGCAAAGTCCAATATGAGCCTGTAGTAGAGTCGCCCACAGGAGGCACGAAGGTAGAAATCCGTATGTTGTATATTTGGGAAGATGGCGCAGACCGCCCCAAACTTATCACGAATCTTGCCCGCCTAAGCAAAGGCGAGATGATAGGGGTGCGCTACAATGCCGATTTTGATTGGGTAGGTGGCAGTATTTGTTATTTTGAAACAGAGTAAATTTAAAACCTTGCCTGCCCACGCTATAGCATGGGCAGGCAAGGTTTTTTTGTTTGTATTTCAAACCTCGTACTTTTTAAGATTTTTTAGTAGTCGTTTTTTTGGCGGTCGCTTTTGCCTTTGCTTCAGGTTCAGCTTTTAGTTCAGCTACTTGTGCTTTGACAGATTCGCCCATAGCCGCTTGTTTTACAAAAGAACCCCAAGTAAGGTTATTGCCGTTAGGATTGTGGGCTTTGGCACGCTCTATAGCCATAGTAGCCGCATTTTCTACAATCCAATCAAAGTTTGCTTGTCCTACCGAGTTGATGTCTGCATCAGGGGCAGGATTGCAGAAGTCAATCGCATAAGGGATACCATCACGCACCGCGAACTCCACAGTATTGAAGTCGTAGCCAAGTGAGTGATTTAATTTTAACACATAATCGTGTATGGTAGCAAGGAGTTTTTTAGCCGCTTCGCCTTTTGCTTTTATCTCTGATACATAGCGCAAATGGTGTGGATTGCGAGGTTCGTAAGCCATTATATGCACGTACTTGCCTCCCAAACAGTAGCAACGGAAATAGTCGTCAAACTGTATTTCTTCTTGTAGCATCATCACAAGTTGCTCAGTTTCAGCGTGTTTGCGCCAAAGGTCTTCTACATCATCTACACGATATACGCTTTTCCAACCACCACCTGCATGAGGCTTCATATAGGCAGGAAAGCCAATATGTTTGAACATAAAGTTCCAATCCAAAGGTGCTTTTAGGTTCGTGAAAGAGTTTCCGTTAGTGTCTGTGGGGTGTTGGTTTGAAGGCAAAAGCACCGTTTTTGGTACAGGTACGCCTACTTGAGTAGCGAGTGCATTGTTAAAAAACTTTTCGTCTGCACTCCACCAAAAAGGATTGTTGATGACAGCCGTACCACAGATAGCCGCGTTTTTCAAAAAAGCACGATAAAAAGGTACATCTTGCGAGATGCGGTCTATGATGACAGCATAGTCTGTAGCTTCGCCTTGCACGACTTTATCGATGCTTACTGCTTCGGCTACGATTTGCTTGCCTTCCTTTTGATTTACGCGCTCAATGAAGGCTTGAGGAAAAGAGCGTTCTTGTCCAAAGAGGATACCAATTTTTTTCATAAGAAAAGTTTGAACGATTGATGTAAAGTGCAAGAATAATTTATTTTTTTGTGATTTTTAGTTTTTTGTAGTTTTTTTTTCATTTATCATTTATGGTTTTTAAAAAGTTATTGCTGAATATTCTGTAGAACAGGCTTCCAGCTTGTTTATCATTTGAAACAACAGGCTGGAAGCCTGTTCTACAGTTTTGCCTCCATAATAACTTTCGAAGAGCCAAAAAAATAAAATATAAAATAGCTGTTTCCTATCATAAAACGCTATCTTTGCCTTATGAAAAAGAAAAAAAAAGAAATTAAGTATAGCGAAGCAGATTTGATTGATGCTTTTAACCTTGTACGCTTGATGGGCAATCAAGCCCACCCACTTATGCAAGCATGGACTGATGTCGATGCACCTATATTTACGACAGTAGAGCAAGCCAATTTTGAGCATCTTTGGCAAAAAGTTTACAGCAAAATAGAGGGCTGGAATGAAGAAGAACTTAAGTTCAAATTTATTGCGCACCTCATGGATTTAGGACATTTAGAAGATAATGGACAATACAAGACTTTTTGCGAAAGAGAAATTTTTGCAACCGTAGAAGACAAATATTTGTATCTCAAAGCTGACTTCATGATTGCCAAAGGCATTTTGGATAAGCACAAAACACCTTATTTCTATCTTCAAGAATACAAGAAACTCAAAGACCCCAGTGGCGACCCTGTGCCACAGCTTATTGAGGGCTTTTTGATAGCTATGCATGAAAATCAAAATGGGAAACCTATGTATGGTTGTACTGTTACGGGCAAGTTGTGGGATTTTTTTGTTATGGAAGGCAGGACGTATTGTATTTCAGATTCTTTTGATTGCACGAATAAAGACCATTTGCTTAAGATTATCAGTATTTTGCGTAAATACAAGGAAATTTTAGAAACACGAATTTTATAGACATTTATCACTTCATAAAAAAAAGCCCACACCTTGTAGATGTGGGTTTTTTGATTGCCAATCGCTTGGCTTTGACACTTCAAGATTATTGTTTTTGGCAATTAAATGACCAAGAGAAACCAAATTTATCAATCAGAGAACCAAAACGCGCGTCCCAGAAAGTATCTTCTAAGGGCATTGTGATTTGTCCGCCTTCTGCAAGGGCATTGAATATTTTTGTCTGCTCGGCTTCGTCATCAAAGCCCAGCATCAAAGTAACATCATTGCCTTTTTTTACTTCATAGTAGCCGGGTATAGAGTCCGAACACATGAAACTGATGCCAGCTCCTTCCAAGTGTGCGTGCAAAATTTTGTCTTTGTACTCTGCAGGCGAGTCGGGCATATCCGTATAGCGATTGATGTCCACGACTTCTACGCCAAGTGCTTGTTTGTAGAAGTGGATAGCTTCTTCACAATTCCCTTCAAAGGAGAAATAAGGATTGAGAGATTTCATAAACGTTATATAAAAAAATGGAGAAAATTATTTTTCTTGCCTACCAAAAACGTTAAAATACACGAAAAATGGAGGTAATTTTAGTGGTCATTCTTTCTTATTTGTTCGCGGTCTTTTTTTCGGATTGACAACCGCAAGCGGATTGCCAACCGAAAAAAAACGAATATTTAACTAAAACTGACCACTGGGGGGCTATCTAAGCCGCGTTTTTTGTTTCAAGTGCCTGAATCAGCTCAAAAAACTGTTTGTCAATGCGTCCTACGCCTTCAGCTCTGTCGAGGTCGCCTTGTTTGCTGAGGCTTCTGCGGTAGTGCAAAAGTGCGGTAGAAATGACTTTTAAGTCATTCAGATTGATGTTGAGTTTGGATTTAAGCGGTTCTTCTTGTTCTGCTACTACAGGTTCAGTAGCTACATAAGAAGCGTGCATAGGTACGTGCGTAGTTTCACGTTTTTGGAATATATCAGTAAGTTTTGTAAAAAAACTTTTGGTAGAGGAGAAAGTGAGCGTTGCCATAGTATAGAGAGGTAAGAGGTTTGAAGTAAAAGGTTTGAATTTTTATTTTTTGAGCATCACGACCATAATGAATAGCCCCACGACAGGCAAGGAAATCATCAGACCGCTCATTACCCAGAGTGTCCACCAGCTACCGATTAGCCAGCCAAACCAATTCGTATAAAGTACCAAAATCAGCGCGTCTAAATAGAGCGTGATAGCCCCAGGACAAAGTGCGTCTTCCCAGCGTTCTTCGTGAAAAAGCACAATTACCATCAGTGCAGAGATACCTATACCGTACAAAAGTGCATCAAGCTGTATGTCGCCCGAAAAACCCGACTTGGGTGCAGTAAGCAAAAAGCTGTTTTTTAAAACTACCACGTTGAAGGCTACTATCATCATCAAGACGATGCCTTTCATGGTGTGTGAAGTGAATACCTCTGTAAATCCTGCGCCATGAATAGCTTGCACGCCATTTTGAGGGATAGATGTGGAGGTCGAGTTTGAGGTTGAAGTGTTCGCACTTGAGGTAGATGTTGCCTTTTTCGTAGTGCGTTTTTGTTGAGAAGCTACCATGACTTGTGTTCCGATTCGTTTAACATAATTGATAATATTTTTAACCATTATCAGAAAGTCAGCCACTTCCCGATGTTTATATTGTTGTCATTTGTTTTTACCTTTTTGTTAAATTGTTGAACAAAGTTAGGCACTATTTTTCAAACCACCAAATTTTTAGCAAAAAAATTTCGATAAATTTTCAAAATTGTTTAATATTTAACCTTTTTTATTGAAAATGAAGCAGTTATAAACCTTCGAATTTGAAAAGAATATCTCGCCAAATTTTTAAACTTGCTACAAATTTTGCCAAAACTTTGAACCCTTGCCTGCCTATATACTATAGTTTGGGTAGGCAAGGTGCAAATTTTCTATCCGTTTGGCAGGCAAGGTATAAAAACACGCCTGCATATTTGGGCGTTCCGTTTTTTTCAAGGAAATTTGCGGACACAAGATATGAAAGTTTCCGTAGTAGTCCCGACATTCAATGAGGAGGGCAATGTAATCGTCTTAGCCGAAAAATTGGCTAAAGTATTCGCAGAGCTGGGCTGTGCGTATGAAGTCATCTTTGTAGATGATGGCAGTAGCGACTTGACTTTAGAAAGACTACAAAAGTTACATGAACAAAATCCTTGCCTGCATTACCTCTCTTTTTCTCGAAATTTTGGGCATCAATATGCCCTCAAAGCAGGACTTGACCACGCGCAGGGCGATTGTGTCATCTCGCTTGACGCAGATATGCAACACCCGCCTGAACTAATCCCTGAAATGATAGCGCAGTGGCAGCAGGGCTATGACATTGTTTATACCAAACGGTTGGTGGACAAAAAACTCCCATTTACCAAACGTTTGACTTCCAAAGTATTTTATCAAGTCATGAATTTTTTGTCTGATGTGGAGATTGAAGACGGCACTGCCGACTTTAGGCTCATGGACAGGAGTGTGGTAGAAGTTTTCAAACAACTGCCAGAGCGTGATTTATTTGTACGCGGTATGGTAAAATGGATAGGATTCAAACAATTCAAAATTGATTATCACCCACACGAGCGTTTTTCAGGCAAAACAAAATACTCTTTCCGCAAAATGCTGAAACTCGCCACCGCAGGCATTACTTCCTTTAGTATCAAACCTTTGCGATTGGCAGGAATTTTGGGCTTTAGCTTGTCGATGATAAGTTTTTTGTATGGAATTTTGGCTTTGTACGGTTATTTTTTTGCCAACTGGAATGTGTCGGGTTGGACTTCTTTGGCAGTCGGCATTATGTTTATTGGCGGGGTGCAGTTGATCATGTTGGGTATCATGGGTGAGTACATGGGCAAGCTGTTCATGCAAGTGAAGCAAAGACCACTTTATATTATCAGACAAAGCACACTGAATAAATAGGCTGTATCATTTTTTTAATTTATTTTTTGAAATTCAAAAAAAAGGTTGTCTGACAATTTTTGTGGTAGTTTTTTTTGCTCAATAGGATAGGGTTTAAAACCCTATCCTATTGAGCAAAAAAGGCGTTTCTTGAATCCGAACTTGCTCAAAAAATATTTTTCCACAAAAGTTGTCAGAGAACCAAAAAAAATAACTAACTTAGCCCCGACATTCATTTATAACGCGAAAAGCCCCCTCCAGTATCAATTTTAGGGGCTTTTCTACAAAAACACTTTCATGTTCTATGCAAAATAACGAACAAAATCTCGAAACTCCAAGCGAGTTGCAATCTTTCTTTTTTGGGCAAAAAGAAATTTTGGTTTTTGAAAACTCAGTGGCTATTTTTGACTTCTGCGCGGCAGATGTTTTTTGTGGTCTGTGTTTGGCAACTACTCCCCCTGAGTACAGTGCCATTTACAAAAAATTGGCGGTAAAATATATCGCACCTGCCCGCCTTTTCGTGGACAAAAAAGGAAATTCGATATCGATAAAGATGTTGAATCTTGAGGGTGTGAAGCACCTTGCGAAGCCTTTGCGCACTGAGGTAGGCAAGGCGTTTTTACATTGGGCGACTGTCGACTTGCCTGCTTTGGCAAAGTATAGAGGGGCAAAAGAAAATACACAAAGTATTGATTTTCAAATATTTAATTTTGAAAACCTCCAAAATATTCGTATTATTTTGGATAAAAATGGAGAGCCTTGGTTTGTTGCAAAAGATATTTGCGACTTTCTACAGATTGAAAATGTCAGTCAGGCTTGTGAAAAATTGAAAGATTTTGAAAAAGCATCTATATCTATTAGATATACCAGCTCAAATCGAGATTATCAACTGTTAACCATCAGTGAGAGTGGTTTTTATAGCCTAATTTTTGTAAGTAGAAAACCTGAAGCTGAAATGTTCAGACTTTGGATAACAAGTGAAGTCTTGCCTACGCTCCGCAAAACTGGGAAGTACGAAATCGCGCCCAAAACGCCTCCTTCAATAGAGATAATCGCAGATGCTGGTTTTACGCCTACACAAATGGAGTATTTGCAAAAAATCATCAGGGAAGCTGTCCTTGAAGCAAATTTGAGTTATCAAGAACAGCTCGCGCAAATACAAAATATCTTACCAGCCTTTTTGCCCAAACTTGTGAAAGTCAAACCCAGCTACGTATATTTGGGACAAAATCAAGACAATGCACATTCCAAAATAGGCAAAAGCAATGAACCTTTAGTCAGAATCACAATACTTGAATCAGGTGGGAGCAAAATATTGCTTTTAGCTACACTGAAAGTACCTTCCGAAAAATTGGCGTTGTTTTGGGAAGGAATATTTCATGAGATGTTTGAGGATTTTGCAAAAGGGCATGAATGGTTTGCGCTGTCAGACACTCAAATAAATACACTTATGAAACTTATGGAAGTGCTGAATGAATATTATGAATCATTTATGTAAAAATATAAAAAAGCCTTTTGCTGTGTGCAAAAGGCTTTTTTTATGGTAAAATATTTGGCAATTCAAAAAAAATAACTAATTTAGCCCCGACATTTATTTATAACGCGAAAAGCCCCCTCGACTATCAATTTTAGGGACTTTTCTACAAAAACACTTTCATGTTCTATGCAAAATAACGAACAAAATCTTGAAACTCCAAGCGAGTTGCAATCTTTCTTTTTTGGGCAAAGAGAAATCTTGGTTTTTGAAAACTCAGCGGCTATTTTTGACTTCTGCGCGGCAGATGTTTTTTGTGGTCTGTGTTTGGCAACTACTCCCCCTGAGTACAGTGCCATTTACAAAAAATTGGCGGTAAAATATATCGCACCTGCTCGCCTTTTCGTAGACAAAAAAGGAAATTCGATATCGATAAAGATGTTGAATCTTGAGGGTGTGAAGCACCTTGCAAAGCCTTTGCGCAGTGAGGTAGGCAAGGCATTTTTGCATTGGGCGACTGTTGACTTGCCTGCTTTGGCAAAGTATAGAGGGGCAAAAGAAAATGCACAAAGTATTGATTTTCAAAGTTTTAATTTTGAAAATTTACATGAATTACGCTTGTTTTTAGACAAAAATGGTAATCCATGGTTTGTGGCTTTAGATGTTTGTATAGCTCTCGATTATACCAATCCTTGGGTAGCCATTGCGCAACATTGTGTAAAAGATGACCTCTGTAAAATAGAGGTCATCGATGCGACAGGTAGGACGCAATCTATGAATATTATTGATGAAGCTAACTTTTATAGATTGATTTTTGGCTCCAAAAAATCTGAAGCTAAGCGTTTTGAAAAGTGGGTAATGAATGAAGTCTTGCCTACCCTCCGCAAAACTGGGAAGTACGAAATCGCGCCCAAAACGCCTCCTTCAATAGAGATAATCGCAGATGCTGGTTTTACGCCTACACAAATGGAGTATTTGCAAAAAATCATCAGTGAAGCTGTCCTTGAAGCAAATTTGAGTTATCAAGAACAGCTCGCGCAAATACAAAATATCTTACCAGCCTTTTTGCCCAAACTTGTGAAAGTCAAACCCAGCTACGTATATTTGGGACAAAATCAAGACAATGCACATTCCAAAATAGGCAAAAGCAATGAACCTTTAGTCAGAATCACAATACTTGAATCAGGTGGGAGCAAAATATTGCTTTTAGCTACACTGAAAGTACCTTCCGAAAAATTGGCGTTGTTTTGGGAAGGAATATTTCATGAGATGTTTGAGGATTTTGCAAAAGGGCATGAATGGTTTGCGCTGTCAGACACTCAAATAAATACACTTATGAAACTTATGGAAGTGCTGAATGAATATTATGAATCATTTATGTAAAAATATAAAAAAGCCTTTTGCTGTGTGCAAAAGGCTTTTTTTTAGTTTACAATGTTTTTACATAATCTTGCACAGCCACAAACTCGACTTGCCTGCCCTTCAGATGGACTATCAATTTTTCTAATCTATCCAAAAAAGCCTGTCCATGCATACGCTTCGTGTAGGTAGGAATTTTGATTTTTTGTAGGTCTGCAAACTCCCAAGGGTGATAGTACAAATGTAAGATTCCGCGTTTTTTTATAACTTGCCTACAAAAATACGCATACAAGCCGTAGGGCAAGTTTTTGAAACTTAACCAAAAAAGAGGAAAGCGCGTAAATGGAGCTACCGAAACAGGTATTTCCCATATACCTGTAGCTTTGTCTTGGTAGGCAGTGGTAGGCAAGGACAGATTATTGTAACGTCCTGGCAGGTAAGTAGGATTCATAGACGAATCATAGACATAGCCCGCCTTTTTGAGTGTTTCGAACTCCATGCTTTTGAGTCTGGGCATTCTGAATCCCTGCACTTGCCTGCCCGATATTTCTTCCAATTTCAGCTTAGAAGCAAGTATGTGGTCAAGTTCGTATATTGAGTGATAGTACAAATGAGAAGCTATTTCGTGTGTTTGGGCTATTTTTCGGACTATTTCGGGTTTTTGCTCGGCATAATAGGCAGTCGTAAAAAAAGTGGCTCGAACTTGGTATTTTTCTAACATAGCCAAAATAGGCATCAGCCCCTCCGTAGTGATAGCGATTTGTTGTTCTTTGGAGATACTTTGTTTGTATTCTTCGGGCATATCAAACTCCTCAAGGTCAAAAGTAAGCAAGGTTTTGGACATATTACATAGAAAATTTTGTGGTTCAATAAATAAACACTAACTTTGGCGTAATTTATGAAGCATTTTTGGGAACACACCACAAAATTATGCGTTTTTTTCGATATTTCTTACAAGTGATGGTTTTACACCTTGCCTGCCCACTACAGCAGGCGCGGCTGATTATGTTGTTTTTTCTGCCTTTGTATATATTTTTTGTGCCTTGTGCAAAAGCCCAAAAGGACATAGACAGTTTAAAGCAAGCCCTTTCCGTTTATACTGAAGAGAACGAAAATAGAGTTAAAGTTTTGCTCGAACTTGGCTGGCGCAACAGAAATAAAAATATAGAAGATGCCAAACATTTCTCGAAAGAAGCACTTAACCTTGCTATCAAGTTAGACTTGAAAGAATCACGTGCCAAAGCTATGAATTATGCAGGTGTAATCATGCGGAATATAGGAAATTATGAAAAAGCCTTTGATTTATTTTTTGATGCCCTTGCTTTTTCTGAAAAACATCAACTTAAGGAGCAATTAGGCTACGCCAACAACAATTTGGGCGATATTTATAGGTTGCAAGAAGATTATGACCAAGCACTCACTTACATCAATAAAGCCACTAAAATTTTTGAAGAAATCAATCTTTTAGATGGATTGGCATATACTTACTTGCGATTGGGAGAAATTTATCAAACCAAAAAAGACTACCCTGATGCACTAAAATATTTTGATAGGTCTTTGATTATTCGCCAAAAATTAAGCAAACCCGACCTTGTGGTGGCTTCTATGCTTAGGATAGGGGAGGCGTATTATGCTTTGAATAAACTTGATACTGCCATGCGGTATTTTGAAGATAATCTCACCATCAACCGCAAAATCAACAATAAACGTGGCATGGGCTATGTACTTTATCAGATAGCGCGTATCCAATGGCAACGCAAAAGTATGGAGGAGGCACTTACCAATGCCTTAGAAAGTTATGAAAAGGCTTCTCTTTTGAAAGAAAATCAGCTTGTACAGACCGTAAGCGAACTTTTGGCAAAAATATATGCCTATAAAAACGACTTCATACAAGCCTACAAATATGAAACCATACACGCTATATCTAAAGAAGCTGTTTTGAGTGAAGAAATGAAGTCGCGCATGGAGTCGAGGCAGGCAAGGTATGTGATTGATAAACACAAAAGCGAGATAGAATTACTCAAAAAAGATCAACTCATACGCGACAAAGATGACGAGCGAAAACGGATACAGAATATAGCTGTAGCTGTAGTGGCTATTTTATTTTTGAGTATGGCGGTAGTAGTAAGCTATTTTCTTATCAAAAGTAGGCGCAATAACAAAGACCTCAAAGCCTCTCAAAATGAACTCAAAAAACAACGTGATGAGGTTACAGAAGTAAACAACAACCTCGAAAGTACGCTCGAAGAACTTAATGCCTCACAAAGCGAACTTAAACTTCAACGTGATGAACTTTCCCGCTCAAATGGAGAGCTTGCCAGCACACTTGAGGAGCTGAAAAGCACTCAAGAGCAACTCATAGAGTCAGGTAAAATGGCGGCTCTTGGACAACTCATAGCAGGTGTAGCCCACGAAGTAAATAATCCGCTTGGGGCTATCAAAGCCTCTGCACACCATATCCAAAATGTACTGGAGAAAAACTTGCCTGCCTTGCCTGCTTTTTTTCAAGGTATGAATCCTGAAATGCAGGAAGACTTTGCTAAACTCATAGGAAATGCCGTAAAACAAGATACCACACTTTCTGCCAAAGAAGACCGCGCTTTGCGTAGAGAATGGAGGCAAATCTTGGCAGATAAAAACTTAGCAGATCTTGATTTGATGGCTGAAAATCTGGTAGAAATGGGCGTAACACCCACAGATTATGACCAATACAAGCGTATGCTGGAAGCCGAAAATGCTGAAGAAAGTATCAAAACTACTGCCCGATTGGTAGAATTACTGAAAAGTAATCGCATCATCAGTACAGCCGTAGAACGTGCTTCTAAGATAGTTTTTGCACTCAAAAAATTCTCGCATACAGACTCAAGTGAAGTAGCCACCCAAACCAATGTCCAAGATACGATAGAAACTGTCATCACGCTCTACCAAAATCAAATGAAGCGCGGGATAGAATTGGTAACGCATTTTGAGGAAGTGCCACTTATTTTGGGCTATGCTGATGAGCTGAATCAGGTTTGGACAAATCTCATTTACAATGCGCTGCAAGCAATGGATTTTGTGGGTGTGTTGGACATTGATTTGAGGAAAGAAGGCGACTTTGTAGTGGTAAGTGTGAAGGATTCAGGCAAAGGAATTGCTAAAGAAAATTTGGAAAAAATATTTGAAGCCTTTTTTACTACCAAAGAGGCAGGAGAAGGCACAGGGCTTGGACTAAGCATTACCAAAAAAATCATAGACAATCATCATGGGCGTGTAGAAGTACTCAGCGAGGTAGGCAAGGGTACTACTTTTCGTGTATTTTTACCCATTAACATTTAAGTAGTTGATAGCAATTAGTTGATGGTTGATAGGAGGAAGTATAAATTTTTGGTAACTATTTAGCCCCCTGCCCCAAAGGGGAGAATTATCTCCAATTTTCGCCTATTTTAGTGTTTTGGTAGGCAAGTTTAAATGCAAACTTACACAAAAACTCCCCTTTGGGGCTGGGGGCTAAATAGTTACAAAATAAAAAATACATAATTTCATCTTTTAAATGGTCATTAGTACATTTTTTTTGAAAAATTCCCAAAAAAATAGCCATACAACCATACAACCATACAACCATACAACCATACAACCATACAACCATACAACCATACAACCACACAACCATACAACCATACAACCATACAACCATATAACCATACAACCATACAACCATACAACCATACAACCATACAACCATACAACCATACAACCATACAACCATACAACCATATAACCATACAACCATACAATAATGCGTTTTTTTATTAGCTTTTTATTAGTTTTTTATTTTTATACAGTTTGTGCTTTTGCGCAAACTGAAGAAGTTATTAAACTCAAAAAAGAAACAGATTTACTACTGGTAGGCAAGCAAAGTTATTTTTTAGAAGATAAGGCAGGCAAGTTGAAAATTCAAGATGTGATAGCACTCGACAAGGCAGGCAAGTTTGAATTATGTAAAAAAGATGTTTTTGCCAAAGCCTCCACACGCTCAGTTTATTGGTTCAAAATCAGGGTACAAAATGATACTAAAGAAAATGCATGGCTGGATATAGGCAGTTTATTTTTGTGGTACATTGATTTTTATGCCCCTGACTCATCGAATATATACACTCGACCTATAGAAGTGGGTGTATTGCGTCCACATGAAAATAAACCCTATCCCTCAAATACTTTTTGGTTGCCTTTGAATGTTTCAGGAGATACAAAAATACGTACTTACTATCTGCGCATATCTACCGAGCGGGCTATGGAAATGCCTTTGCGGGTAGGTACGTTGCGTGCTTTGCATGGTGCAAAAACTGTCAATGATTTCATAGTAGGTGCTTTTTTAGGACTGACCTTTATTATGTTTTTATACAATCTTTTTGTGTATTTTTCAACACGAGATAGATTGTATTTGCTGTATGTAGGTTATTTATCTGCTATATTTTTTGTATTGCCTTTTACCAATAATTATGCTTTTTTGGATAATTTAGAAGTTGGATTTATTACCAAAAACTGGTGGCATACACATACATTTGTTTGGAATGGGATAGCCTATTTTTTTATAGGTTATTTTTCACTTGCCTACCTGCGCTTACGTGAGAGATTGCCTGTTTTGTATTGGATAATTCTAATTCAAACAAGTTTTTTGGTAATAGTTACGCCTTTATTGAGAATCATAGGAGTTCCTCATTTGTACTTGGCTTTCACACAACAAAATGTGTTGTTGATGAACTCACTTACCATCATTGTTACGGCTTATTATATCCTCTCGAAAGGACATAAAGAAGCCTATTATTATGTATTGGGTTGGACATTTTTGATGGGAAGTTTGGTTATTTATATCATCACCATCAATGGATTTACATCTTATAATGTATATACACGCAATGCACTGTATTTCGGAACAGCCATCGAGATTTGGTTATTTTCTTTGGCTTTGGGTGATAGATTTAATAAACTCAAAAACGAAAATACTGCTTTAATCAACAAACAAAATGTACTTCTTGAACAAAAAGTAAAACAGCGCACAGAAGATTTGGAGTTGATTAATGAGGAACTGAAAGCCCAAAAAGAGGAGGCAAAACAAAATACGGAATACCTCACAGATGCCAATGAAAATATCTCACTCACTGTCAAAAAGCTGGAAAAAGCCCAAGAATCACTCGTGTTGCGCAACCAAGAAGTAAGACAAAAAGAAGAACAACTTAGGCGCGTGATTGACAGTGTACCAAGCCATTTATACGAACTTGAGTTTGATACCAAAACAGGACAAGCCATTACGCTTTTGAGTAGCCAAGCCTCCGAAAAGCTGTATGGCATACCTGATGAAGAAATGCGCGAAAATAGTATGCGCGTTATGAAAGCCATACACCCTGAAGACTTGCCTGCCTTCGCCAAAAGTTTTGAAAAAGTAATCAATCAAAAGACCATACAAGAAGTTGTTTTTAGAGCTGTGCATCCTGATGGTACTGTCAAATGGCTGCATGGGACTATGTTGCCCACCATTCGCCAAGAAGGAAATCTATTGCTTACAGGACTTGTAAATGACATCACTGCCCAAAAAGAGGCAGAAGCACTTATCATATACAAAGGTCAGCTACTTTCTGCCATTGCCTCTGCTACAGACAAATTGATGAAAATAGACGACCGAAATGTGGCGATTGCAAACGCTTTTCGAATCATAGGCAATGCTGTAGGCGCAGACCGCGTATATTATTACCAAAATACATTTACCCAAACAGCCAAAGGTGCCACCAATCAACGCATCACTTGGATAAGACAAAATGATGCCGTTATTCAAAACACACCCCGTTATCAAAATGTACCTTTTGAAAATCTCTCTGATTTGCATGAGCAATTAACAGAAAACAATGCGTTCGAAAAAATCATTTCTACCTTGCCTGCCAGCCAATTCAAAACCGATTTAATGGCACTTGAGGTAAAATCCGTGATGATTTTACCTTTGTATGTGGCAGGTAAGTTTTATGGGTTTGTGGGTTTTGATGACTGCAGTCGTGAGCGCGTTTGGCTCTCTGAAGAAATCGCTATTTTGCAATCTTTGGTAGCCAATGTAGCGACTACCCTTGAGCGAAGCATTGCAGAAACTGCCCTCAAAGCCTCCGAAAAAGAACTAAAAGCTAATTTTGAAGAACTGCAAAGTACCCAAAACCAACTCATAGAGTCTGAGAAAATGGCGGTCTTGGGGCAACTCATAGCAGGCGTAGCCCACGAAGTCAATAACCCGCTTGGGGCTATCAAAGCCTCTGGCAATCACATCAAAAATGTACTTGAGCAAGATTTACCGCTTTTGCCTGCCTTTTTTAACGAAATGAGTGCAGAAGTTCAACAGGCTTGTATCAATCTTATTTTGCAAGCTACCCAAAACCGCACAACTTTATCCACCAAAGAAGACCGCGCCCTACGCAGAGAATGGCGCAATATACTTGCAGACAAAGCCTTTGAAGATGCTGATGTTTTTGCAGAAAACTTAGTCGAGATGGGCGTAACACCCACACAGTATGACGAATTTAGAGCCTTACTTGAAGATAAAAATGCCGAAAAATATGCCAAAACACTCATGCGCCTCACAGAGCTACTCAAGAGTGCCAAAATAATCAATACAGCCGTAGAGCGTGCCGCAAAGATAGTTTTTGCACTCAAAAAATTCTCACATACTGAGTCTGGAGATGTCAAAACCCTCACAAACTTACAAGAAACTATAGAAACTGTCCTTACGCTTTACCACAATCAAATCAAACGTGGCATAGAACTTATCACTGACTTTCAAGAAGTACCTACCTTTTTGGGCTATCCTGACGAACTGAACCAAGTTTGGACAAACCTCATCTACAATGCTATGCAAGCCATGGATTTTCATGGCAAACTCGAGATTGGTATTCAGCAGGTAGGCAAGGAAATTTTGGTAAGTTTCAAAGACTCGGGAAAAGGTATTCCACCCGAAATCAAAGACAAAATTTTTGAGGCATTTTTTACCACTAAGCCCGCAGGAGAAGGCACAGGGCTTGGACTGAGTATTACCAAAAAAATCATTGACAAGCATCAAGGACGCATAGAAATAGAAAGCGAAATAGGCGAAGGCACGACTTTCAAAATCTATTTTCCGCTCGAAGTAATGTAGTGTTTGAGGAATGAGTAAAAAATAAGCTGTAAGCGTCTGTTATCGAGCTTTTACGCGGTTAGGCAATACCAACAGACGCTTGCAGCGTGGCTTCGCGTGAGTGAAATTATCATGTTATTTTATTTCCATTCCTAACATTGGTTAAATATCCGTTTTTTCGGATTGCCAACCGAAAAAAAAGGAACATTCAAACTTTCCCAAACAGCAGGTTCATTTCTTTAAAACCTTGCCTGCCTATGTGCGCATGGGCAGGCAAGGTGCTTCGTAAACTCAAAACACACTTTCATTCGCCAAAACCATAGTTTCGTAAAGTTGGGCAGGCAAGCTAATATTTTTATACCTACATTTGTAGCGTAATTAAACCAAAAACCCCATCACAAAATGAAAAAAACATTTTTTACTTTAGCTTTTGCAATGCTTTGCTTCAGCAATGTTTTTGCACAAACAAAAACTTATGGCAAAACGTACAGTTATACGGCTATCGTCAATGATATACCTGCAAGGGTAGAATTGATAGATACACAAGAAGATGGCGCAGTTCGCTTTAAACTTGTCAGAGCAGATGGTGAGAATGCAACCGAAGGAAAGGGCTATAGATATCGAAAAAGTGAAGGAGATGGCTACCTATTTTCAATGACGGTAGAAATGGGAATATCGGTATTTGTTATATTGAGGGATATTTCCAAAGAATTGGGGCAGCCACCTATGACAACACTCATGGGCAATATGCGTCCAGAGGAACATACTGAAGATAACATGAGGCAACAAATAGCTTGCTTCAAATCAAAATAATTCGTAACCCATGCATAAATGACTTGCCTGCCCACTATAGTAGGGCAGGCAAGTTAAACCTGAACGTACTTAACATAACGTAAATTATTTTACTGAAATACTATTCAGTCTGCCTTCATTGCCGAGCAGTTCTTTGCATTTGGCATTGTAGGCAAGTGCCGCTTCTTCGGCTGTTTCGTACATTCCGATATGGATATGTTTGCGGTCTATGTATATCGTGGCGCGGTATTTTTTGCCATCTTTTCGGACACCCTTGTATTGCAAGCCATAGATTTTACCTTTTCGGATAGCTTTGGCTTTGCTACACCATTCGAGATTGCGCAAACGGCAATCTAATTTATTGCCATTGATGGCTCTGGCTACTTGTGCCTTGCCTGCCTCCTCCGTATCTTTGGTTAAAAAATGTTGGGCTATGTATTTGTGCAAATAGATAGTTTCCGTTTTGTATGAGCCGTCTAATTGTTTCCAAGTTTTTTGAAAAAAAGCATAGCCTGTTGAATGTTCCCGCAGATTTTCCAATAAGCCCACACTTGATAGATAGCTGTCTTCTTCTATGTATTTTTTTACGTGGTCATCTATCAAAACGTGCTTATCTGCATTTTTAAGTGCTATCTTATAAATCATACCCCTATTTTTTGGTTTTAGACATCAACTGTGAAAGTTTGTAGGTGGTAGTTTTTGAAACAATTTGCTCTGTGTTGGTTTCTGAACTTATTTCTACTATAGTTACATTTACATTCAGTAAGTACTCGTATCCTTTTTCATACGTAAAATCCTCAATTTTTGGCTCAAAATTTTCCCATGCCGTTGCCCCATCTCTTTTCACACGCAGGCAAGGTTTTCCTTCGCAATCGCCTTCTTGAGCATCTACCACGAATGTTTCAAGATAAGAAGTAACTAATTGAGGCTTTACGGCAGGTTCTTTGTCGTAAGGAATGGGCGTAGTAAGAAGTTCAGTAATGTTGCCTTTTTTACAAACAAAAACCATCATGTGTGAGGCAGGTGTCATGCTTGATTCGCTCAAGATGCCCAATCTAAGCATTCCATTTGCTATTTTTACGCGCAATTTGCCCATATCTTGCTCAAAGTTCTTGTTGTCTGAAGTCAGCAAAAGAACGTCTTTTTCCATGCGCCACGTGCCTTTGATAGTTTCAAGTTCGCCTTGAGTAGTTTTTGCTTCAAACTTGCCTCCCTTCATGAACAAAAAAGCGATTCTGTTTTTAATCATAGCCGTTTCTCTGTCTGAGAGATTCGTGGAGCCGTTTTGGGTTTCCATTTGGAACTCTTGCGCTATCCATGTGCCAATGATTTCCTTTGCCCATTTTTTTTGTGCTTGGCAGGCAAGGTGTTGGAGAGAGAATGTCAGCAAGAAACAAAATAATATTTTTGAGATGTGCTTATTCATACAATTTATTTTTTAGTTTTTGAAACGATTTGTAGCAGTGTATAAAAATGCCTTTGTGGGATATGTGGAAAAGGTGGCTTTTCAAATATTCGCTCGCTTACATACATGATGTATTCATAGCCTTCCTCGTGGTCAAATCCTTCTATTCTATAAGGTAAAGTGCGCCAAGGCAGGTTAGCATCTTCGCGTATCTGTAGGCAAGGTTCTTTATCTATGCGCTCGCAGGCTATTTTGGTAGGTGCTATGGCAAGTGTAAGTGTTTTGTAAGTAACGACAGGCATATTTTTCATAGCCTCTGTATTTTCTTTTATCTCCTCTATAGGATTTTCGGAAGCTGTATTTTGTTCTTTCTTACCATACTCAAGTTCCTGCATATCCCCTTTTTGCAGGCGTATGAATGGCTTATATTTTTCTATGTTTTTTTGGGCAGGCAAGTTCATTTGCATATCGAGCATCTCCCCTACCCATTCTATAACGACTTTCCCAAACACTTTATTGAACTCTTTGTCTGCACTTTTCAGTGAGAGTATATTATTTTTCAGTTTCCATGTGCCTACTATTTTTTTTCCGTTATTTAGCGTAAGCCCTTGAAACGAATTATTGGCTTCGAATGTAAAAGCCAAGCGATTGTGTACGCTTTCGAGGCTATTTTTTTCTTGTTCAGATATTTTTTTGTCATTTTTGAATACTATGCCTTGCGCTATCCAAGTGCCTTCCAACTTTTGGGTGTAGGCAAGTTGCGCACAGCAAAGGAACAAGAGCAGGAATGTATATTTTAAGCGTTTCATATTTTGGTTATTGGTTAAAAATAATTTTGTTACAAAGTTAGCAAAAATATGACATAAAAAAACACCTCGTGGAAGACATTTTTTTGGTGCGTTAAAAAAGACCGCTTATATTTCATGTTGATAACCTTGAAAATAAGCGGTCTTAAAAGTAAGGTTCTTCGAAAGTTATTGCGGAATTTGAAATAGGAGGCATTGTGAAAGTAAGTCATGTTGCTTCAACCCTTCGG
>JAAFJK010000329.1 GCA_013298105.1 Cytophagales bacterium | reverse complement strand
ATTCCGAAAGTATATGCAGGCAAGCGCACTTTGAGCAATTTCAAATACAGACAAGCCACTTTAGATATTACTGTTACGGGTTTTGGCAAAAACATCAAATCTTTCAAAATAGATGGTAAAAAGAAAAAGGACTTTTTCTTACCTGTGGACTTGGTAGGCAAACACACCATCGAGATTGAAATGGACAATGAAAGTTTTGATAAGGACAACATCAATTTGGTAAAAAATGAGTTTTCATTGGCTACGCCTGAAATCAAATTGGTAGGCAACCGTTTAGAATGGAAACCCATAGAAGGCGCGAAAAAATATCTTATCATAGAAAATAGCTTTCATGGGGAACAAACAGAAAATACTTTTTACGAAATACCTGTCAATACACTCAAAGGAGGCGTGTTTTATCAAGTATTGCCTATCAAAGAGGAAGTTTCGTTTAAGAGTTTTCCCAGCAATCGCGTTTTATATGTTCCCCAGCCCATTGTAGTATCAGCGAATAAGTCTAAAACCATAGAATCCGCCCCTATTTTGACTGAGAAAATGGTAGAAGTTCCTACCATTACGCTTGAGCCTGAAAAAAAGCATAAAAAGGAATTCATACTCGAAGAACCCAAACAAAATACTATCAGCTACGCCCAACAAATCCAACTCGAGTCTATCTTGCCTGCCTCACGTCTTGCCTATACGAACTATACAGGAGCAGGTTTTATAGAAATTTCTACGACTGAAAACAAATCCATCGAAATACCTGTAGCAGTGAGCGAGGCAGGCAAGTATTATGTCCGTTTCCGTTATGCGAATGGCAGTGGCGCGTGGAATACAGACAATGCTTGCGCACTCAGAAGCCTCTATGTAAATAGCGCATACAAAGGTGCAATGGTTTTCCCTCAACGTGGTACGAATGAATGGTCTGATTGGGGCTTTTCGAATGGCTATCAGGTAAATCTTCAGGCAGGCGAGAACAAAATTCGCTTGGTTTTTGAAGAGTGGAATCATAACATGAATGTAGAAGTGAACCGCGCTGTGTTGGATTATTTGGAGGTTATCAAAATGGAATAAGTAAAAACCTTGCCTGCCCGCGCTGTGTGGGCAGGCAAGGATTTTTGATTTTTATATTTGCAAATTTGATTATATAATTATACTTTTGCATAACTAATCCAAGTAAATGTATGGTAGATTTGTCAAAAATTAACATAAAATACAACGTTATTTCTTTGGAACAACTTGTTGTCAAATTCAATCATAACCAAATAAGGCAACAATACAGAAATAATAACGCTGCATGGTATTCAGAAAAAACTGTTTGGGATACAACCACAAAGAGCCAATATATTGAATCTCTTATACTCAAGCACCCAACACCCTTTTTTTACTTTGACTTACAATCATCAAATCATTGGGAATGGACAATAATTGATGGTTTGGAACGATTAGAGGCTTTGGGGCAATTTGTCAAAAATAATGCTTACAATCTACAAAACTTGAACTTTTTGCCTACAGAGTTTGACGGTAAATATTTTTCTGAATTGCCACGATATGTGCAACGCAGTTTATTAGAATATGCTACACAAGTACATTATATTCTTCCACCTACTTCAGAATATGTAAAACAAAAAATGTATCAATCTATCAATTCAAGTAGGCTATCAGCACTTGAGCAGAAAGAACTTTCAGCACAAGCCCAAAGAATACAACATACACAAGATATGATACTTCAAGAAAAGTTAAATAATCTTACATCATCAATAAAAGGCTTGCCAATACAATGATAAAAGAAATCCATATTAAAAATTTCAAATCTTTAAAAAATGTAAAAATTACTTGTCAAAATTTCAATATTTTAACAGGTATGAATGGTATGGGTAAGTCCACACTTATTCAAGCCTTGCTATTACTCAGACAATCACACCTTAAGGGTTTTCTTACCAAAACAGCTAAAACTTTATACTTAGGCGAAGATACAGAAAAAGGCGATTTAGTAGTAATGGGTAATTATGAAGATATTATTTATCAAGATTTTGAGGAGAAAGAACCTTATTTACAATTTTCTATTAGTTTTTCTGATAATAAACAAGGCTCAATAAAAACAGAAAATTATGGCTATGATATAAAAACTAATTTAGAAAATCAAGGATATAATGTGATAGCTATCTCACATGACTTTCAAAAAAATATTTTTGAAGAATCAATTTTTCAAAAAAATAAATTTCAATATATACAAGCAAATAGAATTGCCAATCAAAATGAATTGCCAAAAAACAATTTAAGTGTCCAACATAAAAATTTTGGTATAGATGGACGTTATGCTATGCACTATTTTGTAACCAATAGAGCTAAACCAATACCGATTCCAGCTTTATCTTTCCCATCAAAAAATATAGATTTAAGTTTAGAAAGTCAAATAAATGCGTGGCTTGGCGAAATAAGCCCAAATGTGCAGGTAGCGTCTATAGATGAAGAAAATGCTACTTCAATTGAACAAAAATATAGCTTTTCTATAGGTGCAATACCTCGTAAACCTTTCAAGGCTTTTAATGTAGGCTTTGGTATAAGTTATACATTTTCTGTTATTTTAGCCCTACTCACAGCAGAAAAAGGCGATTTGATAATTATAGAAAACCCAGAGGCGCATTTGCACCCCAAAGGGCAATCCAAAATAACGGAACTCATGGCTCTTGCGGCACAAAATGGTGTGCAGATTTTTTGTGAAACGCACAGCGACCATGTATTTAATGCAAGTCGATTGTGTGCAAAAAAACAAATTATTGACGCAGAAAAAATAGCTTTGTATTATTTCACTAAAAAGCAAGATTATAGTGAAGCTATACAAATCAAAATTGATGAAAATGGAGGTATAAACAAACGCCCAAAAGGACTTTTTGATGAATGGGGTATAATTTTAGACCAACTTATTGACTAAATTTATGGAATTAGAATACATTTTGAATGAGCTTTCTATAGAATTGGTAGCGACTATAGAAGAAGCACGCGAAGTAATGCGTAATTTTATAAGAACTACAAATGCCATTCGTAATATAGGGTTTATAAGGATGCGTTTTGCAAATAAAAGCATTAAAAATATTGAATTGACGCAAGGATATATCATTGAAAATTGGCTAAAAGATGAAGAAGTAAATAGTGATTTGAGAGATGCTTTTAGAAAAAATTTAACTGATATTGGCAGTCCTTACTTTGAATACACTGACAAGGCTTTTTATTATCAAGACAAAGAAGCCAAAGGCTTGTCAATGGCTTATTTAAAAAATACAATTTGTATCAGTTTTCAAACAAATAATGTGTGGAATACAGATAATATTGTACTTCATGTTATTGACAAAAACACTGAAATAAGCCAAATTACATTTACTCGCCACGTTTTTGACAAAGATATAGCACAAAAACAACAAAGAATTTTCGAAAATAATCCTAAGCATGGTTGGTGCGGGAAAAGAGAATATCCAAACGAATCACGTATGTTGTGTTGTGAACAAGAAGATGCTCAATTTTTGTTGAATATAGCCATTATCCAACCCAACAGTGAAAATAATTTGTGCAATTATGACACTAAAAATGAAAGGTTTATCGAGTTTTACTCACATGAAGAAGGCAAATATCATGGGTATCACTATGAAGACGAGAGAACAAAGGATACAGACAGAAAACTAAATAATTCAACAAACGGAATACCAAAAAAAATACAAACTTTATTGCGAGAAATGCATGACAGATTTTATAATTTAGCATAACCCCCTTGCCTGCCCGCGCTGTGTGGGTAGGCAAGATATGCACCCCAAACAAAAAAAACAGCCATGTTTTTTGCATTGCACGATTTTTGTAGTATATTTAACCACAAAACCTAAACAAACTGCAAAATGGCTGAAGAAAACAGAGAGCGCGACCTCGTACTCGCCCCCAATGAATACGCCTTCATTTCTGACCAAACTAAAGGCAACATCAACGTCTATGTGGGTCCTTACAAGACAAGCCTTGCCAATACAGACAAGCCTGTGATATTCAACAACGATACAAAACGATTTGACAGAGTATCACTCGACGAATCTATGTGTACCTTTGTTACTGCCCCTGAAGGCTGGTATGTAGTCATGAAAAACCCACCCAAAGATGGACATCAACCCAAAACAGGCACAAGCAACAACCTCGCAGAGCTAAATATAGGCAGGAAAGTAAATATTCCTGGACCTATCAATTTTTCGCTTTGGCCTGGACAAATGGCAAAAGTCCTGAGAGGACATAATTTGCGCTCAAATCAGTACCTCCTCGTGCGCGTCTATGACGAAGACGAAGCCAAAAAAAATTGGACTAAAGCCGTCATCAAAGCCAAAACTGTAGCAGAAGGCGAAGAAGTACCTACTGAAATCACAGAAGAAACGCTCGACCTCACGATGGGCAGTACACTCGTCATCACAGGAGCGCACGTATCGTTTTATATCCCACCCACAGGCGTAGAAGTCGTACAAGATGGCATAGATGAGTACGTCCGCGAAGCCGTTACGCTTGAGCGTTTAGAATATTGTATTTTGCTTGATGAAGATGGCAACAAACGCTTTATACAAGGTCCAGCAGTCGTTTTCCCCAAACCTACCGAAGAATTTATCTATCGAAACGGCTTGCGCAAATTCAAAGCCATCGAGCTGAACGAAATGAGCGGCTTATACATCAAAGTCATAGCACCCTATACCGAAAACAAAATATCTTACAAAGAAGGGGACGAGCTGTTCATCACTGGCAAAGACCAAATGATATATTATCCGCGCCCCGAACACGCTATAGTGAAATATGGACAAAAAGAACGACACTATTCTATAGCTATACCCGCAGGCGAGGGACGTTATTACTTGAATCGCAAAACAGGCAAAGTTTCCCTCCAAAAAGGACCCGCTATGTTTTTGCCCGACCCACGCGAAGCCGTATTGGTAAGGCGTGTACTCCACCCCAAACAAGTCGCACTTTGGTTTCCTGGCAATCAAGAGGCACTTGCCTACAATCAAAAACTTCAACAACTCCTAAAAAGCGAGAGCCAAGATTGGGTTTCTGATGCCGAACTGAATGCGCAAGAAGCGAAGCCTGTTGCAGAATTTGCAGGCAAAGGTGATGCCCGCAAAAAAGACAAAGTATCTGAAAAATTGGTCAGTGATGAATTTGAGCGCGATAGCTCTTATACGCCACCACGCACCATCACACTTGATACCAAATATGACGGAGCCGTAACCATCAATATCTGGACAGGCTATGCCATATTGGTAGTAAGCAAAACAGGCGCACGCAAAGTTGTTACAGGTCCTCAAACTTACCTGCTCGAATATGACGAAAATCTCGAGGCTGTAACACTCTCTACAGGTACGCCCAAAACTGCCGAAAACGTCTTAAAGACTGTCTATCTAAGGTCGCTCTATAACAAAGTATCGGACATAGTTTCTGCAGAAACAGCCGACTACACCAAAGTTGCCATACAACTTTCCTACCGCGTAAACTTTGAAGGCGAAGCCGAAAAATGGTTCAATGTAGAAAACTATGTGGAGTTTCTTACAGACCACATGAGGTCATTCATACGCAATGCCGTAAAAAGATATTCTGTCAATGATTTCTACAGCAGTGGCATAGAAATATTGAGAGATGCCATATTGGGCAAACCCGCCGAAGATGGCAAACGCGCAGGAAGATTATTTGTTGAAAATGGTATGCGCATCTATGATGTAGAAATACTTGACATACGCCTCAGTGATGTAGCGATAGAGAACTTGCTGATAGCTTCACAACAAGACATTGTAAAACAAGCCCTGAGAATATCCGCAGAAAGGCGCAAACTTGAGTTTACGCAGGAAAGTGAATTGGTATTGCAACAAATTGCTCAAGCCCAATCTACCACGCGCCAACGTAGCTTTGAACTCCAACAACAAGAAGTTACTAAAGAACTTGATTTGCAACTTGCGCGTATCCAGTCAGAAATCCAAACCAAAGAAACTTACCTGCTCGCACAACTCACTGAGCAAGATAACCTAACCAAAATCAATGATGCGGAACTAAAACGCAGGCAAGATACAGAAGAACTCGACATCGCGCTTGAGCAAAAACGTCTTGAGCAAAATCTCCTTGAGATGAAAGCTGAAGTAGATGCCGTAGTTGCCAAAGCGCAAGCCGTTTCGCCCAACCTCGTATCGGCTTTGCAAGCCTTTGCAGACAAAGCACTCGCAGAGCGCGTAGCCCAATCTATGTCGCCTTTGGCTATCTTGGGAGGCAAGAGCGTGGCTGATGTATTCTCGAATATGCTCAAAGGAACTGTTTTGGGCAATGTTTTGCAGAATACGAACGTATTGCCTGATGACGAAGATTAGTAAAAAACCTTGCCTGCCCACACAGATACGCGGGTAGGCAAGGTTTTTTCTCAAAAAAATGTAACTTTGTAAAAAATATACTATGGAAAAGCCCGTTTCTAAAAGCCGCACTTGGAACGAAAGTGAATTAGCAGACACATTTAATCTCACACGTTTCTTTGATTATGTACCCAAATTAGCTGAGTGGCTTACTTTTGAGCCTATACAGCAGATTGAAAATGAAGAAGTTTTCAATGTACTTTATCAAGAAATGCGAGAGAATGCAGATTATTGGAACGAGCAGGAACTTGTACTGTTTTTTATAGGACCTCTCATTCGGATTTTTGCTAACTATAAAAGCCCTGACTTTATTATGTATTCCGAGCGCGAAATATCCGCCACTGTAGAAGATGTTTTTCTAAAAACCGAAGCCGACCTCCTGCTTGCCAAAGGCAAAGGAGAAGTGCTGAAAGTGCCTTATTTTTGTTTTCACGAATACAAACGTACCAAAAAAGCCAGCTCAGACCCTGTAGCGCAAGTTCTCGAGGCTATGCTGATAGCGCAAGAAATGAATAAAAATGGGAAGCCTATCTATGGGGCGTATGTGATAGGCAAAGATTGGTATTTTATGATTTTGGAAGGCAAGGAATATTGTATCAGCAAAGCCTACCAAGCCACGATAAGAACTGAACTTTTAGAAATCATAGCCATATTACGCAAATTCAGGGTTATTTTGGAAACGACTTTGATTTGAGCTAAGGAACGAGTAAAAAATAACTTGGACATTTTGGGTTCTTCGAAATTTATTGCGGAGGCAAAACTGTAGAACAGGCTTCCAGCCTGTTTATGACTTGAAAACGACAGGCGAGAAGCCTGTGCTACAGCCTGTTCCGTAATAACTTTTTAAGAACCACATTTTGTTAATCTTTTGCGCTTGTACTTTGTTGCAATATTCATTGCAAAACACTATTCTACTGTTTTCAAAAAACCATACTTGACCAAAGCGAGCCAATTTTGAATAATAATCTTAATCTCTGTGGCAGGCAAGGCAGGCAAGGTAGGCAAGGTAATACTGAATTTGTGCAAAATATACTGTGTGATAGCCTCGCTTGTCTGTGCCAAAAAATACGCTTGTAGCTCAAGATGTGCCTCCTCTCTGAGCGCACCTTGCCTACTTTCCTGCCTAAGCGTACTGAGGAAAGATTGTGCGACGCGTCCATGTATCAGGGCTTGGAGATTGCCCAAAGAAGGCGAATTGCGCTCTTTGCAGGCATTCAGCCAAAAACTCCACTCCAGCGGGTTCTGCCAATGGTAGGTAAGTTCTGCCAAAAGCCAACTCTCCCAAATATCCCAAAAACCCACCTTGCCTGCCCCGACCGCAATGGAGAGGGCTGTATCTTTTTTTTGTTGAAAATGCTCAAACAAATAAAAATACAGGTCGCGTTTATCTTCAAAATATTGATAAAAACTGCCTTTGGGCATTTCCAAATCCTGCATGAAGCGTGTGATAGAAACTGCCTCGAAGTCTTGAGTAGCAAAAGTATGCAAGGCAGTTTCTATGATTTTATCACGTTTTTCAGGCTTTAGCTTTAAGAAAGTGGGGGTGGGCATATTATCAATTTCAATGTTGCGCTTGACAATCCGTAAAAACATTATTTTTAGTCATTTATCAAAGCGTACCCATGGCAGTTTCCAATTTAGTACAAAGGTCTTGCAACTGTTCTTCAGTCCAAGCTACTTTGACTACCAGCGAGATGAGGCGACTTATGATAGCATCAGAGGCAGGCAAGGACAGGTTTTTGTAATCTTGTGGAGGTGTGATGGTTTGGATATGTAGTTTTGCGACAGTTTTCAGTTCGCGGATATGCTCCCAGTTGCGGATATAGTGGTAGTTGTTTTCCCACCAATATTGTACGCCTGTGAGGGCAGGCACGCCTGCATCTTTCAGGGCTTGTACAGCTTTTTTGGCGGTAGCCTCATCAGGCAAAAAGAAATCCAAGAAAGTACAAGCATCTCCTTCAGCATCAGGGATTTGGCGGAAAGTAATTTGCGAGAACTTTGCCAAACTTGCCTGCATAGCTTTTTTGTGCTTCTTCTGTTGAGAGATGATATAAGGCAATTTACGCATCTGTGCTACGCCTATAGCCGCGTTGAGTTCGCCTATGCGGTAATTGAAGCCTATGATGGGATGTCCCTCCATGCCTCTGTTGTCGCCTATGTGGTCGTGTCCATGGTCAGCGAACTGGTGGGCAAAGTTGTAGAGTTTTTCATCTTTGGTGATGATAGCACCGCCTTCACCACAAGTGATGATTTTGAAAAAATCAAACGAAAAACAACCCATTTTGCCAATACTACCGAGTGCTTTTCCTTTGTAGCTTCCGCCGAGTGCTTGGGCAGTATCTTCGATGAGTACAAGATTTTTTTCTTCGCAAAGTGCGACTATTTCGTCCAAATTTGCCATCGAGCCGCACATATGCACGAGTAGGACGGCTTTTGTATGGGGTGTGAGGGCTTTGCGGATACCTTCGGCACTGAGGCAGAGCGTTTCGTCTATTTCTGCAAAAACAGGTACGCCTCCCCCCAAAAGTACGCCTTCTACGCTGGCAATGTACGTAAACGGAGGCACAATGACCTCATCGCCTATTCCAATACCACAACAAGCCATAGCTATAGCCACTGCTGTAGAGCCACTTGTGCAGGCGTGGCTATAAGGGACACCATTCCAATCGGCAAGGGCTTTTTCGAATTCGCGTGTTTTCCAATGTCCTTGTCTTAGGTGGTCGTGGTTATAGCGAAAAAGCACGCCACTTTCCATTACGTCATTTACTTCTTTGCGCTCTTCTGCGCCAAATAGTTCAGTTCCTGGCATAGTATTAGTTTTGTTTTTTGCAAAATTAAGTATTTAAAGCTAAAAAACAAAAGAGAATATTTATCAGGCACTTTGCTGAGAATGACTGCCTGAGATTTTTTGATAAAAACTGCAATAACTGAAGAACCAAAGTTACTTAGAGGTCATATTTTTCTTTCAGTTCCTTCATGATTTCGTTGGGTATCTTTTTTATGGCATCTGCTTCTGTTTCAAAATGAAAAGCGTGATATTGATTTTGTGGCGTATCACCTTCGTCAAAAAAGGCAATAAACTTGCCTACCTTTTCGTCATAATTGAAAAGGTTACGTTCCAATAGTCTTTTATCGCCTATGGCATCATCAAGCAGTTTCTGAGCTTCCTCGATGGTGCTACAATACAAAACTGATACAGTGTCGCCTTTATTTAATTTGTGTGCGCCTTTTCCATCTAAGCCATGTTTGTTGCTTTTGTTCATGACCAACGGTTGTCGATGATTTTTTATCCATGTCAAAACCTGTAGTTTGTGTGTGGCATATTGTATTTTGGCAAAGGCAGGCAAGGTCATGTTTTGCGTTTCATAAGTATCTTTGAATGTGGCTATAGATTCTTTACCTTCGTATGGATTTTTGGTATGTGGAGGCATTACAAGAATATGACATGGGCTATTTTCTTGCAATAATCGCTCTGTAAGTTCTGAAAGTGTATTATCTTTGAGCAATGAGATGCCTTTTTTGCCTTCCAATTCTTTGAGCATATCCCAAAAGAAATACAATGCTTGTGTATCTTGTGCGGGCTTTTCGCGCCAAGAAAGCGCGTTTTGCAATATGTCGCCTAACTGTTCGCGCCAATTCGTCATGTATTCAGCATCTTCATGCAGTTCATGCATAAAGTTACAAAATGCGTCTATGTCGTTTTTATCATAAAAAACATTTCCTTTTTCACGATAAAAAGGCTCAAGCATTTGCGAAAGTTGCTGGAGAAAATGGCGTTTATTTTCTGTAGTGTTTTCGCCTAAACTTTCTTGCACATACGTTTGTGCAAGATTATCAAGAAATGCGTGTAATTTTTTCATGCTAAAAGCCCATAAGTGTTTTGCGGTCTTTGCTTATTTGGTCAAAAAAACCAACAGGCGGATAGGTTATGCGCCCTCCTTCCAAAATCTCCACTTCGGTAGTGTTACAAGCGGTACTGTCTTCAGCTCTTTCGAAATAATGTATGCGTACATTTTCGCGGTTCACGCCCTTGCCTGCCTGCTCAAAGCGTTTGCACTGTACGAGTACGCCATTCACGATATGGTCAGAGTGGGTTTCTACGATAATTTGTATGCCTGCCTGAGCCGCTATGCACATAAGTTCTGCGAGTTTTGCCTGTCCGTAAGGGTGTAAGTGCGCTTCAGGGTTTTCTATCAATATAAGTGCGCCTTTTTTGGCAGAAAGGATAGCGACTATCACAGGCAAGGAATAGGAGATACCAAAGCCTACGTTTTTGGCTGTAAATTCTTGTTCAGAACCTTCATAAATATAGTGTATTGTGTACGTTTCCCCTTCTTTTTTGGGTATGACTTTTATCCCTTTGCTTATTTCTCTTTCCCAAGCGGTTGTTTGTGCCAAAAGTGTATTATTTGTTTCAGATGTATGTAACATTTCAGGCAAGATAAGTTCATTTTGGTATTTACACAAAAAATGTGCGGCAAGTTCGGCTTTGCCTTCTTCTATAGAAATCTGTTTTTTAATTTCTACATCATAATCACTTCGTTCATACACTATGCCACGCAAAGCACTGACATATTGGAAGTTATGAGAAAAAATATTTGTGTTTGCAAAATATCCAAAACCTAAAAATACACCTGTAGGACGCATGGATTTTATATAATCTAATTGTTCATTCTCCATAAGGTAATCAAATATTTGTTCTATTTCATCAAATGAGCTTTTATCTTCTGAAAAGTTCTTATATTTCAAAGTAAACTCCACGATTTTATCTCTGAATGGTTGAGAAATGGCATCTTTTGCTTCACCAATGTAACATAAAGGTTTGTTAAGACTCAAACCTACTGGGAACATTTGTTTAGATGCTGTTTGCCTCAAAAGTAGCAAACTTTGAATGGCAGATGACTTGCCTACCCCGTTTTGTCCACAAAGCAAAGTAAGATTGCCCAATGCCAAATTAGTATCTTTATGGCATTTAAAATTTTTGATGTGTAGATTTGTTATCATAATTTTTGAAATAATTATTTTTGTAAAAAACACGCCTTTTCGGGCGTGTTTTTAGTTATTTTTTAGTAGCCAACATCAAGTTAGATGAGCCTTCGCGGTACTGGTAGCCTATGCCAAAAGGTAGGGGGCGGACTTGTTCAGGTTTTTGGAAAGCCACTTTCATGTCATTCTGCCAGCGATTCGCAAAAAGCGGAATAGGTCCTGCATATACGCCATAAAATATCAAATCCCACTTATTTTTATTGTTCACCACACTTGCCAGTGGCATTCCCGAATCGTCTTGAAGCAGGTAAGGCGAATTGTCCAAAATCATATCGCGTATCACGCTGAATGACTCCATGTACATGAGGTAAGAAGCGGACTTTAAGTACGTAACAGAGATATTCAAGCTCTCAATGTATTTGCTGAGGTCAGCTCTTTGAGGCAAGCCTTTGAGCATATCATGTTGGTTGTTGCCCAAGTTCACAGCATAGTAGTAGATTGTTTTTTGCTCATCTGTTTTTCCTTCGCGTGCATAAGTGATTTTTGTGCCATAATACGCGCCTCGTACTTTCACTTGGTCAGCACTGATAAGGTCGCCTTCGGGACTGAGAGCTATTTTTTCGTACTTCAGTACGCGGTGTCCTGTACGCGCTATAAAAAACAACAACACAGGCAAAGTGCCATCTATGTCATACGAAACGCGCTTGTTGAAGTCGTTTGCCATGTGCAATGTCTGAAAAAAGCTGTATTGCAAGATACTCACAAGCGATTGGTTCATGGCATTGAAGTAGGCAGGTATCGCGCCTTTTTTGTGGATAGCCCCAAAGTCAGGCAGAGAGCCTATAGGTTCAAGTCCCATCATCACTATCTCGTCCATCTCTGGGAAAAAGGTAGTCGCGTGCAAAAAGTCCGCTCCCGCAAAAGGGTAAAAAAGCGTGGCTTTTTTATCGTTGATGGCTTTCAATTCCTTGCCTGCCCAGTCGCGCATTTTGGGCATTTTTGCTTCCATGCCTTTCCATTGGGCATCGCGGTTTTGGGCGTAAGTTTTCCAAGCGGGTACACTCTCGTACTCTGCCATAGTCGTTCCCTCCTCGCCTTCGAGTCCTGCTATGAAGCGAGCGATGTCATTGAATTTGCGGTCTGCCGTAACTTTGGCGGGTTTTTTACGTTTTTTGGCAGTGCCTTTTTCTTCTTTTTCGGCTACTTGAGTCGTGTCCTCGCCTCCGCCTTTGGCTTTGGGTTGAGTTTCTTTTTTGTTGGCTTCGCCTTTTTTTTCGTCTGTTTTGTCTGTTTTATTATCGCAAAATGTAAAAACCAACATAATGCCCCACAACACACTTAGACGCAATGAACTGAATACGTATTTCATGATTTAAAATTTTTGCGCAAATTTAGAGATTGTTTTGAAAAGTTTATGGTTTTTTTGAAAATATCCTATACTATTGCAACGTTAAGTAATAGGTTTGAAGTAAGAGGTATAAAATACGAATTTAAAGCTCTGATATTCAAAGCATTGTAAAAATAAAAAACTCACTTATGAAGTTTATTCAACTTTCTCTTTTGGCGTTATTGACTTTAGCGTTCAGTTTGCGCCCTACCAAAATAGCCCAATCCACTTGCGGTGGAGGCGACCGCTACGAGTACAATGTAAGCAATTTTGTGCTTTTCTCCACTCCCTTTTGCGCACATGACAGACTTTTGGCAAAAGCCCGAAGCTACTGAAGATGCCAACCTAAAAGATTGGCTTGCCTACCTCAAAAACAAACCCGACATCGAAGATGTACGTACTGTAATCTATAAATTTTCAGCAAGTGATATGCAGGAAGTTCGCGCTTTTGTAGCCAATGGTGCAACTGTACCCAGCGAATGGCAGAAAAACTCACTCCTGAAATATTGGAAAAACGACAGAAACGTAGAAGATATAGACTATCTTTTTTATGCCAAACAGTGCGAAACCCAAGCAGGCGATTTTCAAAATAAATGGGACGCAAAGGAGGGAAAACGCGAAGCTGACAAGATGAAATTCCTTGCAGATGCAGGCAAGCAATATTACAAAGAAAAAGCCTCCAATGACTTCCTCAAGTTGCGTTTTGCTTACCAAGCTGTTCGTATGGCGCAATACAGTGGGCAACACCAAAAAGGCATCACGCTTTATGATGAACTTGTCAAGCCCCTCGAAGCCAAAACCGAAAGCCCTATCAAATATTGGGCATTGGCACACAAGGCGGGCTGTTTGGCAAAGGCAGGCAAGGAAAATGAAGCCAATTATCTTTTTGCGCAAATCTATGAAAAATGTCCTTCCAAAAGAGTTTCTTCTGCCCTTAGCTGGAATGTAACAGACGAAGCGGCATGGAAAGGTACTTCTGCCCTTTGCCAAAATCCCCAAGAACAAGCCGCGCTACATTTCATCAGAGCTGTCCGCGAAAATGGCGATATGCTCGCAGAGATGAAAAACATCTATGAAAAAGCACCCGATTATGACAAATTGTATATCTTGCTTTTGAGTGAAATCAACAGCCTCGAGAATGCTTTGATGCAATCGGACACAAAAGAAAGCCTTTGGTTTTTGGGCAAAACAGGCGAAAGCTCACCCGAAGAAGCCGCCAAAAAACTACACAAACTCCGCGCCTTTACTACCAAGTGTGTAGCTGAAGGCAAGGTACAAAAGAAAGAAGTTTTCGCGCTCGCAAGTGGACACCTCGACTTCCTCGCAGGCAACAGTCCTCAAGCCTTGAAAAAACTTGACGAACTCAGCAAACAAACCAAAGACCCTATCTATACCAAACAAATAGAAATTTGTAAACTCGCTATCCAAGTGGCTGGACTTACTAAAATAGACGAAGTTGCCGAAACTGAACTTTTCAACGCTGTCAAAAAAACTGAAAAACAGGAATTAGAAAACTTCATGTGGGCTATTTTCAATAAGCTATACACCAAACAAAATGAGGTAGGCAAGGCGCAAATGTGTGAATTTATAGAAATCCGATACAATCCTCTCCTGCCTGTACTAGACCAGCTCGTCCCTGTAGCCGAAAACAAAAAACAAACGCCCGCCATACAATATTTGCTCGAAAAAAATTATGGCAAAGACGCGCTTAATGTGCTTAGAGAAATTAAAGCCACTGTTCTTTTTAGAGAAGAAAAATTGAAAGAAGCCGTAGCCCTTTATGAGCAAATACCTGTAGAAAAGGTAGGCAAGCTCAAAGAAAATCCACTCGGCTTCAGTATCCAAGACAATGGCGCAAGCGTAGATGGCACAGGCAAAAACAAATACAACCGCATGACTTTAGCCTACAAAATCATCAATCTGAAGAAAATGGTCGAAACACCCAATATAGACCAAGCCCAACAATATTTTCAACTCGGTTGTATCTATTATAACATGACCATTTTTGGCAATAGCTGGTACGCCATCGATTATTACACTTCTTCGTATGACTTGGCAGGCAAGTACCAAAGGCAAGGCAAAGTGTATGACTATGTGAATGACGATACAAACAAGGCAAAATACTATTTTGAGAAAGCCATGAACACAGCCATGAAAGACCAAGACCGCGAACTTGGGGCGCAAGCGGCATACATGGCGGCTAAGTGTGAGCAAAACGAATATTATATCAAAATGGTAAAAGAACCCAAACCTGATTATCCAGAGGTTACGCTCGACCCACAATACAGGCGTTATTTTGCTACCTTGAAAAAAGATTTTTCTAAAACCAAATACTACCAAGAAATTTTGAAAGAGTGTAGCTATTTCAATATGTTTTTGAAAAAGAAATAACCATAAAAACCCGCAAAAGCCCTCCGCTTTTGCGGGTTTTTGATACTTTACACCAAAAGGTAAGAATTTATGGAGTTACCACCTGTCGTTAAAATATTTGATGCTTCAACATTAGCAAGCCTGCCATTTTATAACAATATAACCCAAAAGGTATGTAAAAACTTTGTAACTTTGCAAAGATTACTAACTACCATATTTATCAATGAAGTTCACAACCATCAATAAAACCCATTTTTACCAACTCATTAACGAATTTCGCCAAATACAAGCAGATTTTTTAGAAGTTTTTGGCGTTGATGACATCTTCTCTAATTCAAAAATCTATGAAATTATTATCGCTAACGAACTCGACCACGACTTAATTGCGGGACATTCAGGCTCAAAAGATGCCAAAAATGAAGATGGAGGCGAATATGAATACAAGCATTATAAAGAAACAAGTAGCAACCACTCTTGGACTTTTAACGACTACACAGACAGCACAATTAGCAACTTAGGGCTTGCTGAAGGTGTAGTTTTTGCTCATATTGATGATACAGTTTTTCCAGCACTTTTGGATTGGTACATTTTGGTAAACGGAAAAATTTGTTCTTTGTACCTAAAACAAAGAACAGACGATTTATTAGCAAGAAAACCAAAAGGCAAACCTAATGCAAGACGAATGATAAATATTTCTGCAAAACAAATAGAAAATGATTTAAAATTGCAGAAAACAAAAATTTTAGTACCTAAAACCAATGGAAAATATGATATTTGGCTACAAAAATTATACAATTTGAACGCAGAATTAGAGAAGTGTACAAATGTTACTAACCTATTGACAAGTAATAAGATATGGGAGGTTTTAGTTGCGGTTGAACTTAACCACAATGTAAATTCTGAACAAGGTGGGCGGGGCAGGTTCTCACGATGCTTTTGACGAGCATGGGAATGAATATGAATATAAAGTTTCAAAAACATATTCTTGGCAATTTCAAGATATTTCTGCAAATGTATTAGAAAAATATAAAGAGGATAAAGCAATTATTTTGGCTGTTGTAGATAAAACAAAAGTAGAAGTTTTGACAATTTTTTCGGCAGAACCTGATAAAGTAGTAGAAAGATTAAAAGAGAAACTTCGAGAAAAAGCCCAAAACTATGCTGAAAAAGACAAAGAAGTTAGGCGTTTACAAGTTTCTCTTAGCAAAGGCGATTTAGTGATTATTGAGGCTTGTCAAATATTCCCAAGGTCTTAGTTTTAGATTTCTTTTTTTCGTTTTCAGGTTTGTTAAATATCACAGATTCAATATTTTCCAACCTCTTTTCTGCAATTTGCAAATACTCATAATTTTGCTCGATACCTATAAAATTACGCTGATGTTGTAAAGCAGAAACTGCTGTAGTCCCTGAACCTAAAAAACAGTCCAAAACTACATCACCTTCATTTGTCAAAGCAAGCACTAAATTATTCAAAACTTCTAAAGGTTTTTGTGAAGGATGTTTGCCAAATTCTCTTTCAGATTGTTTGGTTAAAGGTACATCAAAAAGATTGCGCATTTGCACACCACCATTTAATTCTTTCATTTTTTGGTAATTGAAAGTCCAATTTTTTGCATTTTTCTTGCTTTCATTCACACACCAAATAATTTGTTCTGTACTTTCGCAAAACATTCTTTGTGTTACATTCGGAAAAGCATTGCGTTTATACCAGATAATAGAATTGATAGTTTTTAAGTCTAATTTCTCTATCAAATAACCTATTTTATAGATATTGTGATAACTTCCAAAAATGGCAATATTGCCATTTGGTTTTACAATTCTTTTGATTTCAGATAACCATTCTATTGTAAAACTTTCATAATCATCATCAGAAAATTTATCCCAAGTTTCGTCTATTTTTTTGAAGGCTTTTTGTTTTTTCCAAAAATCATTAGATTTAAGCCAACCAATTTGTTTTTTATGGTCATAACCTGAAATGTTATAAGGAGGGTCTGTAATCAGGCAGTCTATAGAATTAGTAGGGATTGCTTTTAGAATTTCTAAACAATCTCCTAAGAAAAGTTGGTTTTTAATTTCTATGTTTTTGAGGCTATATGTCCTATTTTCATCATTGTAATTGCAAATTTTTTCAAAAATAGTAGTAAAATCTTTGGCTTTTTTAAGTAATGACAAGGCTTTTTTATCATACAATAATTTTATCAAACCACTACTTAGTATTTCATTTAAGGTTGCTTCTTTATGAACGAAAAGATATGTTTTAGTAAAATATATTACTAAATTTTCTACTTCTTGGATACCTAAATTTTCAATAATTTGCAAGTTTCCTTCTTCTATAATCTCTTGTTTTTCAATCTTTTGTAATTTCAAAATACTCTCTCCTGTCAAAGTGGTTTTGGTGGTAGTATTTTGTTTGTAGGTAAATTTAGCAGTGTCTAAATATTCTTGCCCCAAAAATGAAAAACCAATTTTATCTAAAATATCCAAAAAAGCAAACATTTTTTCAGGTCGGCTATCTTTAAAATAAATCAATAATTGCGCTTGAGATTTCATTTTATCAAAAATGACTTGAAAACTTTTTTGCAAGTTTTCTAAATACATTTTTTCATCACTTTGGCAAATATCACGTTGCGAAACAATAATTTCATCTTCAAAATTTGCCTTATAACCACAGAAAAACTCCCATATTTTGGCATACTCTGAATATGCTACTTGGTCGAAATAAGGCGGGTCTGTCAAAACAAAATCTATAGAATTATCAGGAATTTCATTGGTAATATTTTGTAAAGGCTTGTTTATCAGTAGGCAGGCATTACCAAAAGCATATTTTAGTTTTTCAAAATTTTCAACTTCTTGAATTTGCCCTTGCCCAATTTGCTTTTTCAAAGATTGTATTTTATTGAGCATTGTAACAAAGATATTTCTATCTACCAAATCAATTTTTGGCAACCAAAACGGAAATTGTGATTGTGATTTGGTATCTGTAAGTTTACAAAGTTGTAGAACAGAAGAAAGAATAAATCTTAGATTTTTGCTGTCTTTAATTTTTTCTTTGAGTTCAGACAAAACAAAAAAATTGATAGGGCTAAAAATATCAGCTAAAAACATATTTTCCTTAATAGCAATTCTGCTATTTTTGGTAAGCAAAGGATTTTCTAAACCTTCAATGCCGTTATTTGTATCCCCACAAACGATATTTTGAAAATTTTTATAGTTTTTCAAATAAAAATCTATTGCTTCAGGATAGTTTTCAGAAGTGAAACGATTGCCTTCTGCATCTTGTAAATGAATAATTTTGATTTGTGGATTGTCTTTGTCATCAAAAACAACCTTGATAAATTCTAAAATTTTCCCATCGCTACAAGTGTAGTGATAAATCTCATTAAATTGCGATTGTATGTTTTTTAGTTCCTTTTCCAAGCTGTCAATAAACTGACTATCAATATTTTGCAAATTGAATTTTGCAATTTGATAAGGCATTTCGTTAATATCTACTCCCACAAATTTTAAATTTGTATTTCTAATACCATACAAAGATGAGCCACCACCTAAAAAGCCATCAAGAATAACTGCATTGTCTTTGCAATATTCTTTGTAGATTTGATTAGCAACAGAAGCATTTTTCTGCGACCAATAGAACTGTACACCGTTGATAATTTCAGGACTATTATCTTGATTATCAGACGAATAATTAACAAAGTCTTCCCAAACTTCGTTCTGAACAATACGCCTTGCTCCGCCAATCTTGACAGAAGGAATAAGCCCCTGCGAAACATACCTTTTTACAGATATTTCGGCAACTTTCAGCAGTTCAGCCGCTTCTTTTACGGTTAGTAATTTTTGATTTTTATTTTCGGACTGCATATAAATATCAAATTGTATCAATTTTATGCAAACATACTGAAGTATTTTCAAAAATAAAAACTTAAAAACAAAAAACAAGATTTTTTTTTAGATTGAGAAATAATGCCTAACTTTGAATTAGACTTCTTGAGAAAGTATTTTTAACCCTTCTCCATTTGGAGAAGGGGAGGGGTGAGGCATCAAAAACAGCACTTTTGCAAGAACTCTATTATATGTTTTAGGTTTTTTGCGCTGATTTGCGGTACGGTGCAGTTTGTGATATATCAAAAAAATGTGGTTGTCTGACAACTTTTGTGGAAAAATATCTTTTGAGCAAGTTCGGATTCAAGAAACGCCTTTTTTGCTCAATAGGATAGGGTTTTAAACCCTATCCTACTGAGCAAAAAAAACTACCACAAAAATTGTCAGACAACCAAAAATGTTACTTGGTACGGTAGTCCTAAAAGAATTTATCCATTTTCGCATAGTTTTGCAAACTTTTTGTAATATACTTGCATGACATGAAAAAAATATTACAAAACATAGATTTTATAAGCCTCGTCCTTGCCTGCCTACTTGGTGCGGCAAGTGCTTGGATATTTTTTAGCCAACGTGATAAATTAGCCAAAAACCATCTTGCCTATGCACATACGCAAGGGCAGGCAAGGTTTGAGGCACTCCGCGCAAGCATAGAAGCCGAAAATAACACCATTCGCCAAAACCTAAAAAAGAACTTCAACGCCTTGCCTACCAACGGGCGCGAACGCTATGCGCATTATATTTTCAAAAATTCGCAACTGATTCATTGGACAGATTACCACTTCGCGCCCACGCAGGCAAGTGTGGCAGGAGATTTTAAATACAAGGTCTTACAAACTTCACAAGGCTATGGACTGCTTATAAAATCCATAGCCGAGATAGCACAAGATTCACTGGCTATCATTTCATATTTACCGCTTACGCATCATTATGGCTTAGAAAACAAATACCTACAGTCTTCACACAACGCCGCCATAGCAACCGAAAAAGGCATCACATTCAGCTTCGAGAACTTAGAAAAAAATCCTTATACGCTACTTCTACCTGACAAAACGCCTGTAGTTGCACTTAGTTTTACGAAAGACTTTAGAGGCAAAAACCTTGCTTTTTTATGGCTCGTGGGAGGCTTCGCGGTGAGTGCCGTTTTGCTGGGTTTGATAGCTTTGCGTGGGTTTTCTTTGCGACTGCACCGCAAAAAACGCTATGAACTGAGCGTACTCATGTGGACAATCACAGGCTTGGGATTGCGATTTTTGATGATTTATGCTGTTTTTCCTTTTGAGTGGACAGGCTGGGATTTGTTCAATCGCGCCCTTTATCCAGCTTCGCGTTTTACGCCTTCGCTGGGCGACCTCGCGCTGAATATGCTGGTACTTGGGGGCGTTTTGATGTATTTTTTGAGAAGTTACCCTTATTCGCAATCCTATAAATTGCTGTTGGGTGTGGGGCAGGCTGGGCGCGTTTTTTTGATGGGCTTTTTGGTTTTTCTTACTTTTTGGGTAACGCTGATTTATTACAATGCGCTTGGCTCTATATTCCTGCACCCCGAACAGCGTTTGGCAATAGCCAATACGCTTGAGTGGACTGCCTTGAATGGTTTTGGTTTTGTGATGTTTGTAGCACTTTCGGGGTTTTATTTCTTTGTATTGCATACTTTTACGCGGATTTGTATGCAGTTTGCGCCCCCTACCTTGCCTACCCAAGCCATAGTTATTTTGGTGGCAAGTGTGATTTTTGGGATAAGTGCGTGGCTGTTGAAAGTCAGCAGTATATGGCTCATGGTCTTTCACCTTGCCTACCTACTCACGATATATGTTACGCGCCTGCCTCGCGCTTTGGCAAGATTCAGATATGCGACCTCAATTTATTTGTTTTTTGGAGCGTTGCTTGCCTCTACAGTCAGTACGTATAGCATTTATAGCTTTGGGGCAAAAAGTAGCCTCGCAGATAAACGCGCCTTCGGCAATATGCTACTGCCCGAAAATGATGCTATAGCCGAACAGCAACTGGGCGAAGCCATTACCCAAATCAAAACCAATACAGAGTTTATAAATTTCCTCAAGCCCCCTGCCTCAAAAAATACAGAAACAACGCCTACTTTGGGACAAGGTTCAAGGATTATAAAGCAATATTTGGGCAATTATTTCTCCAATTATGACATCAAATTGTACTTTTATGGCGTGAATGATTCACTCCCGCGCTATACTACAGGCGATGCCCAAATGCGCATAGAAACCTTGAGCAAAGAATTTGCAAAAATTTACTACGATACCGACAATCCCGCCATCAAATTCATCAACAAAGCGGGCGTAAACAGCAGTAAACGCTATCTTGCCTTTGTGCAGATGTCGGTAGGCAAGGAGCAAACCGCCCAAATCGTGATAGACCTTGAGCAACGCATCATAGATGGACAGCCCCAAAATGTATATCCTGAGCTACTTTTGGGCAAAAATTACGCGCTTTCGCCTCTTGCAAAGCACTACAGTTATGCCGTTTATGATGACCAAGCCCTTGTCTATTCGAAGGGAGAGTTCAATTATGAAAAAGACTTTCGGACAAGTTGGTTCGTTGATGATGCCATCTTCAGGCAAGGTTTTGTAAAGCAAGGCATAGAGCATTTGGCAGTAACGGGCGGGTTCAAAAAGCGCGTTATCGTGTCTGCGCCTACGTATGCGTTTTGGGATATTTTCTCGAATTTTTCGTTTTTCTTTTTGCTTTTGATATTGTGCATTCTTTTGGGTGTACTGATATACAGCGTCTATAAAGGTCGTTATGGCGTACACGCTACCTTTGCTACACGCATACAAATCTACCTGAATGTAGCTTTTTTCCTGCCGCTTTTTGTGGTCAGCCTCGTAACGCTGAACGTCATGCGTGCAAACTATCAACAAGATTTGGAGAATAACTACTTTAGAAAAGGCGAAACTGTAGCCCTCAGCCTCCAGCCCCAAATGCTGAAGCTCCGAAGTGGCGACATCACTCGTGATGAGTTTGACAAACAACTTCTTGACATAGCACGACATACAGGCACAGACATTAGCCTTTTTGATGGAGGCGGTTTGCTCATCACAAGTAGCCAGCCTGCGATTTATGAAAAAGCAAACTTGCTTGCGCCTTACATCAATCCACAAGCCATCGAGTTGGTAGGCAAGCGCAAAAATCGGTATGCCATTTTGCCCGAATCGGTAGGCAAGCTCGAGTTTAGTACGACTTACCTGCCCCTCCGCAACTATGAAGGCGATACGCGCCAACTGCTGGGGATAGTGGGCATACCTTTCTTTGAAGCACAATATGAAATCAACAAAAAGCAAATGGAGCTACTGGCGCTGATGGTCAATATTTTCTCAAGTTCGTTCATAGTTTTGGTAGCTATTTCGTTTTTTGCTTCGCGTTTGCTTACCTTGCCTTTGCGCCTCATCACTCAGCAAGTCCGCAAAACCGCCTACACCGACTATGAGCAATCGCTTCAAAATCAACCGCTTGAGTGGAAAGTAAAAGACGAAATCGGGCTATTCGTACAAGAATACAACAAAATGATACAAACCCTCGACGAGAGTAGGCAAAAACTCATCGAGGCACAACGCGAGAATGCTTGGCGCGAAATGGCACAGCAAGTAGCCCACGAAATCAAAAATCCGCTCATGCCCATGAAGTTGGGCGTGCAGATGATGCAAAGGCGTTTGGAGAGCTTTGGAGAAGATGTGCAAGAGCTTTTTAAGCGTTACATGGACACGCTTTTAGAAAAAATAGAAGTGCTTGATGGTATTGCGACTTCTTTCTCGGCGTATGCCAAAATGCCCATTCCTGTTATGGAAAAGTTTGATATGGTCGCGCTTTTGGCAGAAACAGAAAATCTTTATACCGAAACAGAAGGCAATTTAATTTTTATGATGCCTACCAAGCCTTGCTATGTCAATGCAGACCGCAAACTGTTGGGGCGTGTATTTATTAATCTTATCAAAAACGCGCTCGAGGCTATTCCTGAAGGCAGGCTACCACAGATACAAACTACCCTCACGCAAGACAGCGAAGGATTGGTACAAATTGCTATCCAAGACAATGGCGCAGGCATACCTGAAGACATACGCGAAAAGATGTTTTCGCCAAGTTTTACGACTAAGTCGAGCGGTTCGGGGATTGGTTTGGTACTCTCCAAACGGGCAGTAGAACACGCAGGCGGGCGCATTTGGTTCGAAACTGAAGAAGATATGGGTACAACTTTCTTTATTGAATTGCCGAGTGTGGAGTAGTGGCTGTTTTAAGAAGTTTTGGTTCTTCGAATGTTTGCCACTTTAGCACCGCGCTTATACTAAGGAATGAAAATAAAATAACATGATAATTTCACTCACGCGAAGCTACGCTGTAAGCGTCTGTTGGTATTGCCTAACCACGTAAAAGCTCGATAACAGACGCTTACAACGTGGCTAAATATTCTCAAGTTATTTTTTACTCGTTCCTTATCCAAAACTTTCGAAGAATCCTTACTTTTCCTTTGCTCAATGTTAAATTTTGTTCTCCACAAAATACATTTCCACTTCGCCTTTATTTTTAGCTTGGATAGCCCCCCTGTAAGTACACATAAATTGGTGCTTCACAAGTTCGTAAGTCGTGCCAGAGATATTTACCTTGCCTGCCTCTCCGCTACTCTCCATACGAGAGGCAACATTTACAGTATCGCCCCATATATCATACGCAAATTTGTATTGACCTACTACACCCGCTATCACTGTACCTGTGTGAATACCAAGCCGTATATCCCAAACTTCCTTGCCTGATTTGATTTTTTTTGCTTTCCAATCTTTCATAAAAGCAAGTATTTCCAAAGCCGCTTCTACAGCACGTATTGGATTGTTTTCGTCTTCGGTAGGCAAGCCACCTACACACATATAGGCATCACCAATGGTTTTGATTTTTTCAAGATTGTATTTGCGAATAATTTTATCAAAAGCCGTAAAGCAGTAGTTTAGATTGTCCAAGACTTGCTCTGGCTCCATTTTTGAAACGATTTGCGTAAATCCTTTGAAGTCTGTAAACAGTACGGTGGCTTTATTGAATCGTTTGGGCGTGGCAAAGCCATAGTTTTTTAGCTCTTGAGCGATACTTTTGGGCAAAATATTCAGCAAAAGTTCGTCTGATTTTTGGCGTTCTATTTCTACTAAGCCAAGTGTAGATTCTATTTCTTCTTTCTGTTCGGCTATCTCGGCTTTTTGCTTTTCTATCTGCATACGGATTTTTTTGAAAGCAATGCTTCGCCTATAGTAAGCAAAATTGTAGGCATTGAAGCCGATAAACATATACATGAAGCCTATGATATTTGACCACACGCTTGGATTGCTTGTAACATAAAAGTTTCCCCAAAAAAACCACATCAAAAGTTGCGAAACTCCCAAAGTAGCCAGCCCTTTCAGCCACATAGATACGCCTCCTATGCCTATGCAAGTAGCGGTACTATAGACTATCAGTGCCATAGTAGGCATCAGCGAAAACGAAATCATCACAACTACTATCCCTATCCAAAATAAATCTAAGACAAGCCAAGCTCGCTCGATGTCATTGCGGGCTTTGAAATAGCGATAAATCTGAAAAATGAGGTGTGGATATAAAAAAAAGAACACTATCCAAGCTATGTAGATGAAGTGTATCTTAGGAGGCTGTATGCGCATAGCAAGCCATAACTCAATGCAAAGCACAAGGTAGCCCACTACGCGCATAGGATATATCTCATGTCCTATGCCTTTTCCTCTATTTTTTTTCTCTGGTGTGTTTGTATCCACAAGAAAGATTTACGATTTTTGTTTGTAAATATTTGAAAATGAAGTTATTAGGAATGAAAATAAAATAACATGATAATTTCACTCACGCGAAGCCACGCTGTAAGCGTCTGTTGGTATTGCCTAACCGCGTAAAAGCTCGATAACAGACGCTTACAGCGTGGCTAAATATTCTCAAGTTATTTTTTACTCGTTCCTTATTATTGTGCTTTTTAAAAACTTAAATTTCTTTAAAACTGCAACTTGCCTGCCAAAAAACAAAATGTATCTGAATTGAAAAAAGCCCTTGGAGGGCTTTGATGATTATTTTTTGGTGCCTTCAAGCTGTTTAAGCTCGTCTTCGGGTATGGGTGTAGTGCGTACATCAGTCATAGGTACACGCGAACCGTTTTTGTAAGCTACAATCCAAGCGTCTTTCGCACCCATTTCGCGTAATTTTTTGCGGGCGGCGGCGGCTTCTTCATAGACTTTGTAGCCTCCAATCATGTATTTTTTGATGCCTGTAGCGTCTGTTTCTACTTTCATTTCTACGGCACTTTTTCCAAATATTTCGTGTAAAGCCCCTTGATTGAACGCGCCTATCTGTATGCTAAAGAAAGTACCCTCTTCTGGGACAGCTTTTTGTTCTGCTGATGCCTTGAGTTCTTCTTCAAGTTTTCGGATAGTTTCTTGATTTTTCTCACGTTCGTCATGGACTTTTTGCATGGCTTCGTTGCTTTCGGCTTCTTTTTTACGCAATTCTATGGCTATTTTGCTGAGAGAATCGGCTGTTTTTTTGGCTGCTGCGACTTCGTTGCGTGTACGTTCGTATTTTTCGATGTCATAATAATATTCTTGCATCTCATACTTTAGTTCGCGCGAAGCATTTTTATCAGAGGAGCTTTTTTTCTTGGTTTCTTTCTTTTTTTTATCTTTTCCTTTTTGGGCATTTGCATCAGGGATGATTAAAAAAAAAGAAGCCAATAAGATGATGGATAGCAATGTTTTCATTTTGAAAAATATTTAGATTGTATATTATTTTCTGCTTCTTGGTCTGTATCGTTGGATACCAATGACGTAATTGACGTGAACATTTACAGACAAGAAAACGTCTTTGTCTTTGGACAATCCGCGCGTATCGCCAGCCATGCCCATGCCCGTAAGTCTATTATATCCGTTTTCGTTGGATATTCCTCCCAAAACAGCCGTAACCCTTGCCATATCGCGTTCTTTGTTGTTGAAGCGAGAAGTAAGCTCTGCGGTTCTGTTATACATTCTTTTGGCTAAATCGCTACCAAGTTCATCTATATTGGCATAATTGCCACTTACATCATCTAAGTGGTCTGAGAAAGTATAGCGCATAGAAGCCTCCAAAGCCACATCAAGCCTGTCGCTTACTTTGAATCGTACACCTCCGCCCATAGGGATAGCGATAGTAAATGGTCCATATTTTTGGTTTTCGGTATGGAGTGGACGCAATGCTACCCATTTATTTCCCAAATCTTCGGGGGTGCGGGCTTTTGGATTGCTATAAACGACTGATATGCCCGTAAATATGTAGGGTACTACCATGGCTCTGCGATAAAATCTGCCTTTGCCTGGTCTGAAGTCATAGATGATGTGTTCGCCCAATTCTATCAGTGCATTTCGGAAATGCAAGTTTCGGGCATACCTGAATATAGCTTTGTCGTCATTGGGGTCTGCGGCAGACCTGTCGTCCCCTTTGATGCGACCATAATAGAGTATAGAGCGCAATCTGATGTTTTTTGCTACTTTGAAGGTAATGTCTGCGCCTATGCCCCAAGAAGTCCTGTCGAGAGCGATACTTGTTCTGGTTGTTTTTGGGTTTAAGTCGCCCATGTAGTTGAATGTACCTACGTTGAAGCCAACTGTGGTGTAATTATAGCGTGCCGAGTACCTTCGTTGTGCGGTAGCTGTAAGTGAAAACAAACAAGCTATAGTAACAAGTAATATTATTTTTTTCATTTTCTGTTTTTGATTTAGCGATTGAGTTTTCCGTCTTTGATAGTTACGACATTGGCTTGGCGAATCCCCATAGCCATGATTTTTTGCTTAAGGGCTTGTGCGGCTTGTGCATTGGGAAAAAGTCCCAATACATAAAAGTTATGTCCTGTGGTATCTTGCGTGTTGCGTATTTCACCCAATCCATTCTCCAAAATCTTGGTAAGCATTTCGGGGTTTGTTTCGCCTATGTGTACTGCATAAAAAGTGCCAGAAGTAGGCAAGGTAAGGTCTGTCTTATTTATAGCACCTCCTGAAGCCTGTTTTTTCTTGTTAATAGCTTCTTGAAGCTGTAATATTTTGGCTTCGTCTTCTGCGTTCATTTGCTTGAGGCTCTCCACCTGTTCTTTTTGTGTGCCTTCGTTTTGCTTAAGTTTTGTAACTTCTGCATCTAATTTGGCGGCTTCTTTTTTTACTTCTGCATTATTTTTTTTAAATTCTTTGAATTTTTCAGGGTCTTTGCCGTATTGTGCTTTGAACTCTTTGCGGAGTTCTTCGGCTTTGCGCCTGTATTCTTTTTTTTCGGCTTTGGTAAGTTTAGGCTCTTTAGGCTCTTTGGGTTCTTTTTCGGTTTTTTTGTTTGTTTTCTTTTGTGCGGTAGCTTCTATAGAAAACAGCGTGAAAAAAGTAAGTAGTAGTAAAAGTTTCATTTTCAATGTTTTGTTTTTTATTTCTGATGTATGATTTTTTAAAAAAGCGTAACTTTTCATGGGGTTGTACGTATTTCAAAAAAAAAGGTTACAATAAACAAAAAAAAACTTATTTTCTACCATGGACAACGTAGAAAATAAGCGGTCTTTGTTTTGTTGGGTAGGCAAGGTTTGTAACTTCCTTGCCTACCCGCATAGCAGTTGGGCAGGCAAGGGAAATACCTTGCCTGCCCAACTGCTATTTCAAATCATTTGCCCAGTTGAATCTATCTGTAGGTGCGAATTTCCAAGGAGAAAAACTCGTTTCTATGTTTTGGAGCATAGCAGTCCATGCGGGAGGCGTGGCAGATTCTTCCATAGCGATATATTGGCGCATTTGGATAATGATACTAAGCGGGTCGATATTGATAGGACAAGCCTCTACACACGCATTGCAAGTAGTGCAAGCCATGAGTTCTTCTTTGGAGGTATATTGTTCAGAATAGAGTGGATTTCCAGCCGCGAGTGCGTCAGCAAGCGATTTCCCACTCTCCAGATAGCGTCCTATCTCGTCTATGCGGTCGCGCGTATCCATCATGACTTTGCGTGGAGAGAGTTTTTTGCCTGTCAAATTCGCGGGACAAGAAGCCGTACAACGTCCACATTCGGTACAAGAGTATGCGTCCATGAGATTTTTCCATGTAAGGTCGGTGGCATCTTTTGCCCCAAAGCGGGTTACTTCAGAGGCTACGCCATCATCTTGTATCAGTCCAAGTGCCAGATTAACTTCGCGTGTTACAATGGCATTATTTTTGAACTTGCCCTTTGCTTCCAAGTTCGAGAAGTAGGTATTTGGGAAGGCAAGGAAAATATGCAAATGCTTCGAGTATGTAACATACAACGCAAATCCCATGATGCCTAAGATATGCAACCACCACGCAGTACGCTCAATGACTGTCAGGACAGTATTGTTCTCAATGCCTTGAAAAATAGGGATTAAGAATTGGCTGAATAAAAACTTTTCGCCTACATTTGGATAATGGTGTACGTGCCTTGCCTGCAAAATGCTGTCTGTAGCATTCATAGTCAAAATAGCAAACATCAACACTATCTCAAACACAAGTATCAAATTGGCATCAAGACGCGCCCAGCCTTTGATTTCAGCTTTTTGGAAACGCGCTACTTTTTGGATATTGCGCCTCCAAAGGAATATCACGCAAACCGCTATGACACTGACTGCCAAAAATTCAAAAAAGCCTATCAAGAAATTGTAAAACGAGGTAGGCAAGAATTGGCTAAATATGCGGTGTTGTCCCGTAATGCCGTCAATGATTATCTCCAGCACTTCTACATTGACGAGCAGAAAACCCGCATAAATCACAAAATGCAACAAACCCACCAAGGGCTTATGAAACATTTTGCCTTGTCCAAAAGCCACCAATAACATAGTCTTCAGCCTTTCGCCTTGCCTGCCTACAGGCGCGAAGGGCTTACCAAGTTTGATATTGGCACTGATACGCCTGATGCGTTTGCTGACTAAGTAGCCCACGCAGGCAAGGGCAAGGATAAAAGCTATGATAGGTATAAATTCCATGTTACGAATTACGATTTTAGATTTACGAATTACGATTTTCTTAATTTGCGACAAGCGCGATTTTTTTTTTTTGGATTGCCAACCGCGAGCGGATTGACAACCAAAAAAAATACGAAAACGGGAGCATTTGCCATTTGTCCCCTTTTTGAAAAAAC